>JALUYL010000080.1 GCA_027012955.1 Sulfurovum sp. | reverse complement strand
GCTGGCAATAAAAAGTACGGATTTCATGCAGAAGTACACCATAACCCACGAGGTAAAGAGTACTTTTGGATAGGTCTACCCAGACTAGAGTGGATGGAAACCAAAGGGCACACTACAGACTTTGAAGCTATTAGTGATAACTATGTTTCCGTAACACCCGTCATGCTAGACATGACTGCACATGAAGAGTTAAAAATATTAGGAGAATGGCTATGAGGTTCCAACGCTGTAAAATGCTATTTGGTGAAGAGAATTTCGAGAAGTTACAAAATGCCAAGATACTCATCTTGGGTGTGGGTGGTGTGGGGTCTTATGCTTTGGACTGTTTGTATCGCTCTGGTGTGAGTGACATCACTATCTTAGACTTTGATGTGTATGATGAAACCAACCAAAACAGACAGATAGGTTCTGAAGCTGTGGGCATGGTAAAAGTAGAGAGACTTCAAGAGCTCTATCCTACAGTAAAAACCATCAATCAACGTATGGATATGGCATGGGTAGCCGAGTTTGATTTTGAACCTTATGACCTCGTGATAGATGCTGCAGACAACACAAAAGTCAAGATAGAAGTGGCTAAAAAATGTTATAAAAAGCTCATCATGGCACTGGGCTCAGCAAAACGCTGGGACACGAACAAAATAGAAGTAGCCTCCATCTGGAAAACCCATGGCGATGCACTGGCACGTAAAATACGCAATGAGCTAAAAAAAGCCAAGTTTGACAGAAACTTTACAGTGGTATTTTCGCCTGAAGAAGATAAGTGTAAAGAGAAAGGTTCATGTGTAGCAGTAACGGGAGCAGTAGGTCTTACTGTGTGTTCTGAAGCGATAAAGAAGATATTGAAGTAGTACAAAGAATTTCTATCTCACCAAAGTGAGATAGAAAAGAAGATTATTTTAATTTACGATTTCGTGCTGCAAGTAAGGTAAGAACAAAAAGTCCTGCCACTGCATAATAAATCCATACAGGAATAGGTATCGGGTCTCCTGCCGCATACGAGTGTAGTCCAGAAAGGTAATAGTTTACACCAAAGTATGTCATAAGTACTGCCGAATATGCCCATGTTGCTGCTACATTAAAGGTGAAGTTGGACTTTAACGATGGGATAAAACGTAAGTGAAGCACTACAGCATAAGTCAAAATACTAACTGCTGCCCATGTCTCTTTACTATCCCAACCCCAGTAGCGTCCCCAAGATTCATTTGCCCAAACTCCACCTAAGAAATTAGCAACTGAAAATAAGAAAATACCTATAATAATAGACATCTCCGATAAATTTGTAAGTTCTTTGATAGAACGGTCAATATTCTCATCTCCATCCTTACCTCTTAGTATATATAAGATCAATACAAGTAAAGCAAGAATAGACCCCAGTCCAAAGAATCCATCACCTGAAATCATCATAGATACATGAATCATAAGCCAGTACGACTTGAGTACTGGTACTAGGTTGGTAATCTCTGGATTAATGAAATTCATATGTGCAACACCCATAGTAATACCTGCTAGTATAGCTGACCCAGCTAAGGCAAATGGTGAATTACGTGCTAAGAGAATACCTGCTAGCACAGTCGCAGCAGCAATAAAGACTATCGATTCATATGCATTGGACCATGGAGGATGTCCTCCTATATACCAACGGATGGCAAGTCCAATAATATGTAAAGTAAACCCAAAGAGAAAAATTCCCCATGAGATACGCATAATCCATTTCATAGGGAAGCTTGGTTTCAATACATTAATGAATGCAAAAATAAGTAATATAAGTCCCAAAAGTAAATAGATAGGTACTAATTTAGAAAAAAGACCCAATTTATTATATTTTATCTCCATATCTATATGTTTTTCGCTAGGAATTACTGCTGAACCATATTTCTCTTGGTATGCACGTATGCCTTTAAGTGCCAAGTCTGCATTTTCCCAATTTCCAGATTTAACCCCTTGAGCTACCATTTGAAAATATGCCGAAATACTCATTTTGACCATATCTGCTTGTTCTTTAGGAAATACCTTTATAGCATCTAATGGTGCTACCCATTTGTTGTTCTTGTCATTAGGTTTAGGGTAAATACGCATTAGTGAACCTTGATATGCCATAAATGCTACATTGACTCTTTCGTCTATCTTGATAAGCTCTTTATCGTATTTTGACATTTCAAGTGGTTTTTTTCTACTCGCCTTCGTTACTGCATCAAATATTTTGTAAGAGCCATCTTTTTTATTGAAAAAATCAGAAAATTTTGCATATTTAGTATTTTTAGGTAGACCAATATCTAATGCTATTTTTCTATGTCCAATATATATCATTGGTATCTCTTGATACAACTCTGGTTGCATAATCATACCAAGTATTACTTGAGTTGGTTCCAAATCATATAGTGCCGAACGTCTAGTAATTTTAGATACTACATCATGTGCGACGGTATCCATAGGTTTCATACGACCTTGATGATCTTGTACAACAAGTTTTCCAAAGTTCGATGTATGCTCTAAATTATAAGACTGCATTGTTTTCAACATTGCATCATCTATCTTAGGAGATGCTGCATGTATTGATTGAGGGGCTAATGACAGTGCAAATACCATAGCCAAACCTGCGGCTGTTGTTTGTAACTTTCTTGCATTTTTAAGTAGCTTTCTAAAACGCCCTTTAGGCGTAATGAGACTCCATAACATTCCTAGTGCCATTAAAATATACCCCAAATATGTAGGAGGTGTTCCTGGGTCATGATTTACAGAAAGTACTGTACCTTTTTCATCTGGATCATATGAAGATTGGAAGAGACGATAATTTCTATGGTCTAAGATATGGTTCATATAGATGTGATATGGCATCGTAAGATTCTCCTCTTTGTCTATAAGTACAACTCTACTAGAGTATGAAGCAGGTGTCATAGAACCAGGATAACGCTCTAATTCAAAGTCTTTCAACTTGATGGAAAATGGCATATCAATGATTTTTGCCCCAATACGTAAATCAATATCTAATCCACCTAAAGAAACTTTGTGTAAGTCACCAACCTCACCTTTCATCGGTTTCGCTACAACAATTTTACTTTTATCACCTACCGAAAGTTTCAATTGAATATACTCTGGCATACCAGATTTAGTTTTAATAAAGTTTGAGCCTACTTTCAAGTTTGATTTTTCATAAATAGATTTAAGTACTACTGCATTTTTAGCAAAACGATAAAGCGTTCTTTGATGTAAATCATTCACTCCACCTCTGATTTCAGCGGATTGTTTACTATCCATATTTAATGTTTTCATAATAAATGGAAAATCAACTTTTAAAGTATTAGGCTCACCTTTAATTAAAAAGGTAGGTTTATCCGTATGTGTTGTTGTTGGTTCATACGCGATATAAAATGCACCTAAATCTTCTGTCTCACCTTTACTGAAATAGTGCATCTTACCCTTACTACCAGCAGATACTTTGAGTTCTAAAATTGTTTTTCCATTTTCATCAGGTACCACCTGATACTCGGCTGTTGGCAAATATTTCAAAAGTTCGACACTGAGTGTTTTATCGCCAACATTAAGTGTCTCATGTAAACTATTGTCAGTCATACTCGACAAATACAGTACTTTTTCCATCTCTGCTTTTTTCTTACCATCTGTTGCAGATATTTCCATAATTTTTGCATCAGACACCATTTTATTTACAGTTTGACCTTCTCTAATATGCATCACACCTTCATATCCTACATAACGGGTAATGAGTGCACCAATCGCAATAATCAAAAAAGCGAAGTGAAATAAGAAAACTGAGGGCTTAGACTTATATGTTTTGTATTTAAACATATTATAGACAACAATTGCTATAAAATATCCTAAAAATATTTCAAACCATTGTGCCTTGTAGATGAGTGCTCTAGCAGTTTGAGTGCCAAAGTCATTTTCTATAAATGTGCCTGTACCTGCTATAACAGCAAAAGCAAACAACATAAAAACTGCCATTTTCATGGAAAAGATATACTTCATGTAGAATCCTTGGATAAATTGATACAAGGATTATAGCGTGTGTTCATTAACTAGCTGTTAATTCAGAGTAAATTACTCTTACATTACTCTATTTGTTACCTATTGCGGTCTTACACAGCGTATAAAATACTCTTTTGTTTTTGATTTACCATCAGGACAGCCATTTCCAAAGTAAACATTTTTTACATTTTTGGTATTTTTTTCCTCTTCGGTAGATGTCCAATAATATTCTGAAACAATATGTTCAAATGCAGGCATCACAGCCAAGGTATGTTTCGTATAATCTACTATACTTATAAGCTCATCATAATTTGGCAAACGCCAACTTTTTCCATCACCATACGCTTTGCAATACGCTTGTGCATCGAGCCAATTTTTCTTTACATGTGTTACAGCATCATCATCTTGCCATACAAGTTTTCCTGCTTTATCAACTACAGTATCTTTTGCTTTAGCAAAATTATCGGCACTGCTTGTATTTTTCTTCTTCGATATCTTTTCGATGTCAAGACCTAGGTTTACTTGCATTTGACTCTCACTAGAGACATCAATCGTTTTACGTCCGACCATACGCCAATCTTCATCTAAAGGTTTGGTTACCATAAGTTCATAGTGCCCTTTAGCCAAAAGTATAGGTGTACTTTTAGCTTCTAGTGTTACCTTTTTTTCTCCATTGACATACAGTGTAGCACCTGATTCAGCACAAATAATGTTGACATTTGTTTGTCCTGCAACCCCAAAAACAGTCAAGATAAACAATAATAAAACGTTATATTTAAACATTAGTAACTCCTTATATGTTTATGATAACAAAATCTAACTTTGAGCTAAAATAAGGAGTAATTTTCTCCCATTTAGTACGTTATATCTTTAAGTGAAGTAGTGTTACACTACCCACCAAAGATAGCAATATCTTAAATTACAGTATAAGAGGGAACAATGGCAGAACTATTTTCAGACGAATGGATAAACGCACTTAAAGATGAATGGAACAACGAACCAGAAGTATCAGATGCATTAGCAAAGATTGATTTTTCATCGGTTATCACTTGTGGATATAAAAATGAAGACCAACCAAGATGTGTTTTCGTTGTAGAAAACGGCGTAGCAACACGTGCAGGACTTTACGATGGTGAGACACCAGACTGGGACATGAGAGCAGATGAAAAAAACTGGGGTAAATGGACAACGACACCTCTTAATATGGCTTCTATGGGTATCGCGTTTACAATGGGAAAACTCAAGTTTAAAACGGGTGATTTCAAAGCGATGATAAAAAACCCATCTATGGCAGTACCATTTGTAAAAAGTTTTGGACTCATGACTAAAATCTAAAAAGCTACCAACTACCTTTTTTTTGAGGGGTAGTTACAGCACTTCGACCAATCTAAATCCTATAAAATAATTCTTTCCGCCACTTCCTAAGTTTATCCGTGATGTACAGCTACATTTATCGGCATCGGCATTGTAAGAGCCTCCACGAAGTACTCTACCTTTTTCACTGGGTACCCCATACGCTGAACCATCTCTAGGTGTTTCACTATAGTCATCGGCATACCTGTCTAGACACCACTCCCAAACATTGCCATGCATGTCATACAGTCCCCAAGCGTTAGGCTTTTTTGTGCCTACATCATGGGTTACTTTTCCTGCATTGTCAGTATACCAGGCATACTCTCCAAGCAAAGCTTCATCGTCACCAAAACAAAACTTACCCTCAGAACCAGCACGACAAGCATACTCCCACTCAGCCTCTGTTGGCAGTCTATACTTCTTCCCCTCACGCTCACTCTTCCACCGTGCATACGCCACAGCATCCGTCCACTTCACCCGACGCACAGGCACATCAAAACCAAGATGTTCATGGCGCTCTTCAGGCACCACTGCACCTGTGGCTTGTGCATACAACATGTAGTCTTCTACAGTAACTAGATGTTTAGACATAGCTATGTCATAGTCTATAGTCACTTCATGACGTGGCTTTTCTCTGTCTCTTGCATTTAGATCATCTGTTCCCATGAAGAAAGTGCCTCGTGGAAGTTTTACAAAAGTATCATTCATCACTTCAACTCACCCCAACTATCCCCAACACTAACTGAACATTCCAACGGTACATCAAGCTCTAACACATTTTCCATGGTATGGACAAAGCGTTTACTTATCTCTTCTACTTTCTCTTCTTTCACTTCAAAGATGAGTTCATCGTGGATTTGTAAGAGCATAAAGGCATCTAACTCTTCTTCTCGTATCATAGAGTCTATTTGATTCATAGAAAGCTTTATGAGGTCAGCTGCAGAACCTTGGAAGACTGTGTTTACAGACTCACGTACAAAAGCAGCCTTTTGCATGCCATTTGCTGATTCGTAGTCAAAAATACGTCTTCTCTTGAGTATAGTTTCGACATAGCCATCTATCTTCATACGTTCTTGTATACCTTGTAAGAAGTTTGTAACTGTAGGAAAAGAAGCAAAATAGTTAGTAATGATTTCTTTCGCTTCACCAGTACTGATACCTAACTCCTCAGAGAGTTTTTTAGGTCCCATACCGTAGAGTAGTCCAAAGTTTACAGACTTGGCAAAGCTTCTTTTTTCTTTTGCCAACGCTTCACCAAAGAGTATGGTAGAAGTGGCAAGGTGAATATCTATACCATCTTTAAAGGCTTGTAAAAGTGCTTCATCTTGCGAAAAGTGTGCAAGCAGACGTAACTCTATTTGAGAGTAGTCAATACTTACTAGCTTATAGCCCTCTTTTGCCACAAAAGCTTCACGTACAGAACGCCCAAGCTTTGAACGGACAGGAATGTTCTGTAAGTTAGGGTCACGTGAACTTAAACGCCCTGTGGCAGTACCGGTCTGTCCAAAATTTGTATAGATACGAGAATGGGCATCAGCTTGTGCTAACTTTAACAGTGGGGTCACATAGGTAGAAAGAATTTTCTGGTATTCACGGTATTCGAGTATCTTAGGGATAATCTCATGTTCATCTTTAAGTGAAGTCAACACTGCTTCATTGGTGCTGTAGCCTGTCTTTGTTTTCTTTCCACCTTTGAGCCCTAGGGTTTGAAAGAGTATCACACCTAACTGTTGGGTAGACTTGATGTTGAACTCTGAGCCTGCAAGCGCATAAATCTCCTGTGTTAAAGCAGCCAAGTCGTCACTCAATGTCTTTTGTAAGGTTTGCAATTTACTTGGGTCTATCTTGATACCCAATCGCTCCATACGCATAAGCACAGTCATAAACGGATACTCTACGTTTTTTGCAACTTTTAGTAAATGTGTAAGAGATGAGAGTTCCATCTTTTTCTTTATAGCACCATAAAGTAAAAATGTCATCCATGCATCTTCTGCTGCATAGAAAGTCGCATCTGCTATATCAACGGCAGAAAAGTCTTCACCCTTTTTTACCATCTCTTTAAAAGGCTTCATCTCATACTTGAAGTACTGTTTTGCGAGTGTATCCAAGCCTATTTTCGAGCCAGGGTTTGAAAGCCATGCGAGTATCATCGTATCTGCAAAAGGAATGATAGGTTCAAAATCATATTGGTTATACAACAAAGAGAGGTCAAACTTTAGATTTTGCCCTACCACATTAAACGTCAAAAGTTTAGCCAAAGCACTTAAAGCATCTGGCAAACTCACTTGTTCTTCTACTCCCAAATAACTATGCCCTACAGGTACATAATAGGCTTTCTCTCTGCTAATACAGAATGAAAATCCAACCATCTTTGCTACTTTTGTATCTAACCCTGTGGTTTCTGTATCGAAAGCGACAATGGCATCTTTATCTAAGGTGTTTAAAACTTCGTCCAGCTTCTCTTTAGTGTCTAATGTTATCGCTTCAAAGCTAAGACTTGGTCGTACAGGCTCAACATATTCACGTTCACAGTCTGCCTCTTCCATCCCTACTTTGGCTTTACGTATGGCTTGTTTCATCTCATACTGTTCAAACTCTTCTAGTAAACAGGAGAGGTAATTTTTCTCTTCAAAAACAAAGTTCTCCACATCCATATCTGCAAATACATCTGTACGCATCGTTACCAAGTCACGAGATAAAAAAGCACTTTCTTTGCTTTCCTCTAGTAGTTTTTGTATACGAGGCGTACCACAGTTTTCTATGTCTTCATAGATGGCTTCTAGCGTATGGTATTGGTTTATGAGTTTTGAAGCCCCGACTTTTCCTATGCCTTTGACACCAGGCACATTGTCTGAGCTGTCTCCAAGGAGTGCCTGAAAGTTGATAAAGTCTTTTGGATGTACCCCAAACTTCGCAATACATGCCTCCTCATCTACCTCTTGACGCTTAACGGCATCATACATCACTACAACACCATCATCAATGAGTTGATACAAATCTTTGTCATGTGAGACAATACGTACTTTCAGGTTCTTTTCACGTGCAAACTTTGTCACAGTAGCAATGATGTCATCTGCTTCATACCCTTCGCGTGTTAAATTTGGAAAACCCATCTGCTCTATCCACTCTATAGCAACAGGGAGTTGTTTCTTCAAGTCTTCTGGTGCTTCATCACGGTTATCTTTATACGCTGGGAACATCTCATTACGAAAGGTATTGCCTTTTGCGTCCAGAGCAAAAACCAAATAATCTGTACTGTGGTCACGGCGTAATGTGTCTACAAGGTTCACAAAGCCCGTAAGCAGTCCTGTTGGAAAGCCATCTGAATTACGTAAAGGCGGTAATGCGAAATAAGAACGGAAGAAGAAGCCAAAAGTGTCGATGATAGTAATAGTTTTCAAGTGTAAGCCTCTTTTTTCATGTATTCTAACCTAAACTGTGTTAGAAATGCGAACAGATAGAGTATCTTAACTTAATATTAAACTAGGAAGTGATATTATAAATAATATTAAAATTAAAAAAGCCAAACTATACTGTGAAGGTAGGACGGAAAGCCACGGGTCTTGTTACTCAAGACAGCCGAGTTACTTCATACAAAAACATTCATTTAATGTAATAATCGGGGGACTATATGGCAAGAAATGATACGATGCATGCGTCAATGACGCATCCACCAAAAGAAAAACCTATTCGCAATAAATCTAACAAATTTACAGAGCAAAATGTCGATTTAGCTGACACTCCACTCTTTTTTCCAGAAGGGTTTGAAAAACTATTTATTGGTATTTATTTTATCTCTTTACCTTATATTGCAGGACTCCTCTTTCAATTTTTCTACATTGCGGATGGAAAAACCGAACTATTTTTATCACTCAATGAACAATCTTCCTTTATCTTAACTTGGGCAATAGGCTATGAAATCATTGCTACAATCATTTTACTTTATATTGTAAAAATGGCTATCTCTTTTGCAAATGAATCACGTAAACAAGGTATACGAGAATTTCGTAGACCCTAAAAAATCTTGACTTTTTTTTGACTTTACCATGTTACACTCTTTATGTTCATTTATAAAGGGGAGACTACGAATAAACAAAAACAAAAAATGGGGAGAAGTAACCTCACAACAACCGAGATTTTATTTCCAGAAAAATATGCAAAACTTTTCTTGGTATTTTACATTGTACTGATACCTTTTCTTGTTGGGCATCTTTTTTTATTTACCTATATCTCAAAATTTAATTTTGACATATATACTGCAATATGTACTGACAACAGTACTTTATTAACTTGGTGTATGGGATATGAAGGGTTTGCACTCTTCTTTTTTATCGTTATACTTGTTATGAGTATTAAGAATGTTGTAGGTAGAGCAAAAAAATAAGATAATATGTATTATCTTATTTGGGCTAAAGGTATTAGGGTTTTAATTCTTTAGCCAAATATTCACCTGTATAAGAGCCTGTCTGGGCATACGTTTCAGCCAATTTCTCAGGACTTCCTGTAGCGATAATCAATCCACCTTTATTTCCACCTTCTGGTCCCATATCTATGATGTAGTCTGCATTTTTCACCATATCAAGATTATGTTCTATAACTACTACCGAGTTACCCAGTTCAACCAAATGATGCAGTACCCCTGTGAGTCTATCTACATCGGCAAAATGCAGTCCTGTTGTAGGTTCATCCAAAATATAGAGGGTTTTACCTGTATCTTTTCTACTTAACTCTTTAGAGAGTTTAATACGCTGTGCTTCACCACCTGAAAGTGTCGTCGCATTCTGTCCTAAAGTGATGTAGTCAAGCCCTACATCTGTCAGGGTTTTCAAACGTACAGCAATGTTTGGAATGGCTTTAAAGAACTCCAACGCTTCACCTACAGACATAGCAAGCACATCAGCGATAGATTTCCCTTTATAGAGTACTTCTCTTGTCTGTGCGTTGTAACGTGTACCATCACAAGCATCACAGCTTACAAGGACATCAGGTAAAAAGTGCATCTCTATCTTTATCTGTCCATCTCCCTGACACTTCTCACAACGCCCACCCTTGACGTTAAAAGAGAAGCGCCCTATTTTATACCCTCTAAGTTCAGCCTCTTTGGTTTGCGCAAAAAGTTTACGTATCTCATCCATAATACCTGTGTAGGTTGCAGGGTTGGAACGAGGTGTTCTACCAATAGGACTTTGATCTAGATAAATGACTTTATCAACCTTATCAAGCCCTGTGATTTCTACACCTTCTACTTTATTGACTTTCTTAGCTCGGTTAAGAAGCTCTCTTGCTACAGGTAACAAAGTCTGAAGTATAAGTGATGATTTACCAGAACCACTCACACCAGTGACACACACAAAATTTCTCAAAGGAATAGCAGCATCAAGTTTTTCTATATTATTGAGTGTCACATTTTTTATCTCTATCCACTCTTCTTGTGGATTATCATGGCTATATGTTATCTCTTTTTTCCCGTACATATAGTCTGCGGTGAGTGTCTTAGCCTTAGCCAACTTTTTAGCATCTCCAGCAAAGACTACTTCACCACCAAAATCACCAGCCCCAGGACCAATATCAATGATGTAATCAGCAGCCAAAATCGTCTCTTTATCGTGCTCTACAACAATGACAGAGTTCCCTTTTTCACGTAGGGAGTTTAGCGTACGTATAAGCTTCATCGTATCACGCTCATGCAATCCAATACTTGGCTCATCAAGCACATACATCACACCAGTCAGCCCAGAACCTATCTGAGAAGCAATACGGATACGCTGTGCTTCACCACCAGAAATACTCCGTGCATCACGGCTTAGTGTAATATAGCCTAAGCCTACATCATACAAGAAGTATAGTCTTTCATACAACTCTTTGAGTATAGATTCTGCTATTAGTTTTTGCTGTTCTGTGAGGTGCGAAAAACTCTTTTCATCTGCAAAGAGTGCATAAGACTTTTCAATAGGCATATCGATAATATCAGCGATATTTTTACCCTCTATTTTTACGGCTAAAGAGCGAGGACGCAGACGATGCCCATCACATTTGTCACACACTTTTTCAGTCATATACTCAGAGAGGTCTTTTTCATCTTTAAACATATCATGTGCAAACTTCACCACACCTGGCCATTCACGTGTAAGTTTGTGGCGTTTCCAGGTAAAGTTTACTGTACCGCCATTACCATAGAGTATGGCTTTTTGCTGATGTGATGCAAGTTCACCATAGGGTACTTTAATATCGATATCATTTTGTTCACAAAAGGCATTGAGAAACTTGGTATAGTAACTCTTGTTAAACCCATACATAATCTTCACAGCGCCCTTGTCGATACTAAGTTCAGAATCTATCACCTTTTTAAGGTCAATCGCATAACGAATACCCAAGCCATCACAGGCAGGACAGGCACCTTTTGGTGAGTTAAAAGAGAAACTTACAGGTTCGAGTGGTTCAAATGAAAGTTTACAGTCAAAACAAGCCAAATGTTCCGAATAGTGCATATGCTGACGCTCGAAGTCTACTTCTTCATGGTTGAGTACTTCTATCTCAAGTTCTCCATAAGACTCTTTAAGTGCTTTTTCTACATCTTGCCCAATACGGTCACGACTCTCTTCTTTGACTACCACACGGTCAATGACTACTTTGATCGTATGTTTTTTAGTCTTAGAGAGTTCTATCTCATCATCAAGACGAACCATTACACCGTCTATCATAGCCCGGATGTAGCCCTTATGGCGAAGAGACTCCAGCATATCTGAGAATGTACCCTTTTTCTCTTTCACCAAAGGAGCCATAATAATAAGCTTTGCTCCCTCAGGAATACGTAACACTTCTTCAATAATGTCAGATGCTGACATAGAAGAGATAGGCTTTCCACACTCATGACAATGCTGCTCACCTACACGTGCAAAAAGCAGACGTAAATAGTCATAAATTTCAGTAATCGTTCCTACCGTAGAACGTGGATTTTTGGATGTTGTTTTCTGATCTATGGCTATAGCAGGTGTCAGTCCTTCTATCTTATCCACTTCAGGCTTGCCCACACGTCCTAAAAACTGTCTAGCATACGAAGAGAGAGACTCTATATAACGACGTTGTCCCTCTGCATATAGGGTTGAAAATGCCAAAGTAGATTTACCAGAACCAGAGATACCAGTAACCACCACAAGTTTATTTTTAGGGATGCTTATATTTATATTTTTTAAGTTATTTTCTCTTGCACCATAAACGTGTATCATATCTTTCTTCATAAAGTTCCTCTTATTGTTAAAAACAATATTTTACAACAAAAAAGAGATAAAGCACTTTACATTTTGATGACTTGTGTAGGAACTGTCACAATAAACTTATAATACGCATCTTCATACACTGTATCTATCTCACCTTTAAGGCGAGCGATAACTTTTTTGCTCAGTTGTAACCCAATACGGTCTTTTTCATCACCACCAAGTTTGGTTTGTTTAAACATCTTTTTAAACAAACTATTTTGCTGATGAATAGTACCACCTATTTCAATATGTAAAAACTTTTTCTTAAAATTCAAGTGAACATTAACATCTTGATTATGGTCTATAAACTGATGCAAGTCAATCAAAAGGTGTAAAATAATACTTTGCATTTTCGAAGCATCAAAAACCAAAGACGACGGCATCGTTTCATCTACAGTAATGTTAAACTTCACCATTTTTGCAAAAATGTTTTTTTCATACCCTTCTATATGTTTGACCATATCTACGATACGATACTTTTCATTATGGATTTGCACATCACCTTTAAAGTAATACCCATCCATGATTTGCTGTACCAATTTAGATTTTTCTATCATTTCTTCAATATAGGCAATGCCTTTCTTAGAAGAAAGTGCATAGGTCATCAGCTCAAAAAGCATATAGGCATGTTCATTTTCTGCAAATTTATTGTCAACACGTTGCAAGATAAATTCAATATTACTGTCTACATCCCCTGCTTTACTCTGAGACAAAAGAGACTTTTCTGACTTTAACTCCTTAATACTCTTGGTACTACTTTTCTCTTTTAGACTTTTATTCAGTTCTACATTTTCTTTTTGTATCAACTGTAAATCTTTTTTTAACTCTTTTATCATACTTTGGTATTGTTGAGATTCTGTATATAACTCTAAAGAAGAGACTTCCAACTCTTTATATTTTACTTTTGAATCAGCCAATTCTTTATCGTATTTGTCAATCTTGGTTTGAAAAACCAATTCATTTTCTTTATTTTTAGACTCTTTCTTCGACTTCTCTAACGCTTTATATGATTTTTCCAGTATTTTTAATTTATCATTTGCTTCTAAAAGCATGTCCTCTTTTTTCTTAAGCTTTTCTTCTATTGAAGCTAACATTTTTATAGATTTTTTATAGGCTACACTCTCTTTTTGCTGTAGCTTATCTTTTTCTCTATATAGTTGGTTTTCTTCACGCAGTTTCGCTATTTCTTTTTCCAGGTTTTCTATTGCTTCATTCTCTGTACTTTGTCTTTCTACAGATTTTTTAGTAGAACTAACTGTTTTATTTACTTTTTTAGGTTTGCTTTCTGAGTCTGCACCTAGTAACTGAAGTAAATCTTCTTTGCTAATATCTTCAGCTTCAAACATTTTGAGTAATATAGGCACAAAAGCATACAATGCTTCTTCATCTTTTTTAGCAAAGACCTTACGTTGTCTTATTCCCCTCCAAATCTTCACAATGGCCACAACATTTTTACCTTTAATGATAGGTAGCACCATGAGTGCCTTAATTTTAAGTTCTTGGGGATTATCAATTACTTGATTATAATACTTATCACTAGTGACATGATTTTCAATCAATATTTCTTTACTGTCAATAGCGCGTTGCATAAGACTAGCTTCTAAAGAAAGTACTGTTTCTTTATCGGTATCTATTCGTTTTATTAGCTCATTTTTACTATCTACTGTCCAAAAATTTACCGTTTGGGCATCAAAGAAGCTTGCCAAATATGTAGCTACGTCAACAAGTGAAGCAGATTTTTTATCCTTTGCATAGGCATTAATTAGGGCTGAGAGTTCTTTTATTTTAGGTTTTAAAGCTTCTTTCATCATCTACTTCTTTTTAGCCAACGTTGTACGTATCTGCTTTGGCATATAATATTGAAACTGTTTAGGTTGTATGAAAAAATCTATCTCTCCACATTTCTCATGAATCTCACTCCATGATTCAATGTCAAGATTGATAGCCAACACGCCTAGAGTCGGAAGCTTAGGAAAATTATCTTGCACTAAAAAATTAGCAAATTCTGTAAGTTCTGGGTTGTGTCCTATGAGAAAAATGGTTTCATAACCATCATCCTGTAAAGTAAGTACATTCATCAGCGTTTCAGGACGTGAGTTATAGAGTTCTTCCATATAATGTATACGACCCTCATAGCCTATCTTTTGCCCTAGTTCATCTGCTGTAGTCTGTGCACGCAGTGCCAAACTTGTAAGTATGAGGTCTGGTTTTAATTGTTGCAGTGACATATAAGAGCTAATCGTATCAAGATCCTTATGTCCCCGTTTTTTAAGTCCACGTTCAAAGTCACTTAAAGAGCCATCGCTCCAGTCAGATTTGGCATGTCGAATAAGATATAATGTTTTGATAGTAGACTCCTAAATTAAAATACTCAAACAAATCCACCCAAAAGGTGAATTTTATTGAATATTCATTCATACAGTTATAACCAAGCTTAGAGCTCAGTCATAGCCTTTGACATCGTTTGTGCCGTTTTTTCCATAATCATCTTACCCAGTGCCACGTTACCATCATCTCTAAAGATAGCAAAGGTTGTAAGTTTTGAAAAGTTATCTCCACCACTGTCTCCAGACGAGTTGATGAGGAACACATGACCATCTTCTGTACGTGATTCTACCAATGAAGCTTCAGCAAATCCAACATCTAGTGATGACTCAGATATCATTCTAAAGGCATCATTGAAAATACTCGCAGAGTATGCAATGTCCACGGAGGTATTTTCTTCATCCATGTAAAGTGTCTCACCAGAGAAGTTCAAGACAGCAGACCCCAAGTAACCATTGACTGAGCGTAGTTTTTTCATTGATTGTTCAAATTCGATCATTTTATATCCTTCTTAACTGTTTTGTATTTTTTGCATAGCATCATTAAATGTTGCTAAACTCGCACCGTTATCTTTTAGAAATGCTTCAAGCACAGGTAAAGAAGCATCCATACCACCACTCGCTTCTGCTGCTAAAAGGTCTTTATAAAGAGGTTCTATCACTGTTCTTGCAGCGGCTGACATACCTTTTCTGGTAGAAACATAGTTTCTGAATGAACCATCAGGATTTGTAGCCACACGTACATGTGCCAATACCCAGTAAAAACCACCATCTTTACAGAGGTTCTTAACAAAAGCTTTCACATCGTTCCCTGCTTGTATAGTATCCCATAGATATTTGAAAATAATTTTAGGCATATCCGGATGACGTATGATAGAGTGAGGTTTCTCTAAAAGTTCTGCTTGTGTATAGCCTGCTAGTTTGAAAAAAATTGGATTGGCATAGGTGATATCTCCTTTTTCATCTCCTTTAGAGACGATAATATCAACTTTAGTCACTTCATGCTCTTCAGCTGTTGGTGTGATTCCCATACAAAACTCCTTCATAATATATAATATTTGACCATAATCTGGCACCATAAAGTTTAGTTAAGAACAATAACATATTGATAACATAGAAAATGAAGAGAGAAAACATATTTATATCTCTTTGGTAACCTGGCGATCTCTCCATGAGACCCATAGTTTTCTGTCCTTACCTCACGATAAGTTTAGCTTTTTCAATGATAAAAACAATCTTGTTCTGCTTATGCATCAACGAATACATAGGTTTGACTTGTGTTTAATACACATATCTAAAAATAGATATTCATCAATGATACCAAGTAAGTATACAGGTTTTCTTGATATTAATCAAGGTTTCACAAATATGTACTTAAATATGCTTATTGAAATTTAATCAAAAGTATATTTTTTTAATTAACATACCAAGTGCAAGAAGATAAAGAAAAAGCAGTGATAGCTTATGATTCTTGGAGCTTACATGGTCTTTTAGCCAAATACCAAATGTCACGCCTACCAAAGAAGCCGTGGCGACTACCAGTCCATAGTGAAAGTCTATCGTGCCTGAACTTAGTCTACTGATCATCCCTGCTACAGATGAAAATGCAACAAAAAACAGTCCTGCACTTACCGCCTTTTTGATAGGATAATGTAAAAGTCCTACCAACAATGGGGTAAGTATGATAGACCCTCCCACCCCCAAGGCGATGGCAAAGATACCTATCACCAACCCGATGATAAAAAGTAAGGCTTTGGAGAGTGATTTAGTTTGGGAATCATCTTCATGATTTTTAGAAAAGAAAAGTCTAAAAAGCGCAAAAATCAAAAGCGCAAAAAATAAAAACTGCAAGACTACATCGGAAATATAGGCTGTCACATAGCCACCAATATAACCTCCAACAAACCCACCAAAACCAACAAATATACCCTCACCTATAATGAGTGAACCTTTTTTATGGTTCAAGTAAGAACCAAAAACCGAAGAAAAGACCATCTGAATAATACTGATACCTATGGCATCTTTTATCTCAAACCCCAGTACTAGAAGTATAGGCACGAGTATCATTCCTCCACCTACACCAAAAAAACCTGACATCGTACCAATAAAGACACCAACCAAAATAAGTTCTATTATCATCCATATTCTCCAAAAATAAGCCATGAATTATAGCATTTTTATTGGTTACTTTCGATATACTTTACTATTGAACACAAAGGGGTATGCACTACAAATGGGAAATATCAAAAAACTTTTTATGGGACTGTCTGGTATCTTGTTGGCTATTCTTATCTATATGTCTGTACAAATCATCAAAACAGGAGAAGAAGCAAAAGCCTATAAAATGGACTATGCTACCCTTCACTCTGTCCAGTATGGTATGTTTAACTCCGACATCTGGACAGAAAAAATCACACACATTGTAGACCACAAGATAGAAACCTTTAACTTCAATACTGAAAACAGAGAAGAAGTAAAACGCTACATTAAAACCATCATTGATACACTGGTTTCAGAAGCAGAACGCGCCGTGAAAGAGCGTAACCATAGAAAACGTGGTTTCTTTGACAGTATCATCGGTTCTACCAAACAAGTTATTACCGATTCTCTTATAGATTTTAAAGATTTAAGAGCGCGTGTTCCAGAGTTTACAGACAGGGTTATGGAAGAAGTTGAGAAACCTGAAAACCAAGCTTTGGCAAAAAAAGTAATGCGAGAAAAACTTCAAGAATTTATGTCTGAAAAGTTTCAAAAAAGCACAGACATGCGTGCATACAATGCTGTACTTAACAAATACAAAAGCACCACACTGAAAGCATGCAACACCATTTTAGATGCACAGATACAAGCCCATAAAGCGCAAACAGAAAGCTACATGAAAAAAATGCTCATTGTAGCAGCGCTTATCATCATTCTAATACTTCTACAGGGCACACTTCATTCCTTAACCCTTTTCATCCTTTCAGGAACTACTATTACCATGCTTGTCTCTGGTATCATCATGCCTATGCTTGACATAGAAGCGAAGATTTCCAAACTTTCTTTTACCATTTTAGAAAAACAAGTCATCTTTGAAAATCAAATTCTATTTTTTCAAAGTAAAAGTATCTCTGATTTGGTACACCTTCTCTTAGACTCGGGTAAAGCTAAAATGATATTTGTAGGTATATTACTTGTCATGTTCTCTATCATCTTCCCTACTTTAAAACTCATCGCTACCACGATGTACTTTTACAGTAAAAGTGTCATAGGAAACAACCCGGTTACACGTTTCTTTGCATTAAAGTCTACCAAATGGTCTATGGCAGATGTATTTGTTGTTTCTATCTTTATGGCATACTTAGGGCTGGATGGGGTTGTAAGTAATGAGCTCAAACATCTAGAAGGAAGAAGCGCCCCACTCAATATTATCACAACAAACGGCACACATTTGGAAGCAGGATTTTTCCTCTTTTTGGGCTTTGTGATGACCAGCTTTGTACTGGCATACCTCGTAGCAAAAAAGAAAGATTTAGAAAAATAGTGATTTGATATACGTCAACTATACAATAAAATCTTGAGAGAAAAAAGCTTCTATGACTTCTCTCATCTCTCTCGGGTCTTCTATACGATTAACATCGTTTCTAAAGGCTGAGGCACCAGGGTAACCTGCCTTAGAGTAAGAGTGTAGGTTTTTTCTAAAGATAATAGCCCCATACTTATCATAATGTTTTATCATCTGGTCAAAATGTTCTAAAACAACTTCACAGATGAGTAAGGGAGTTGGTTCATCCATACCCTCTTTTATTTGCTTAAATATCCATGGTTTACCCACTGCGGCACGCCCTATCATAATGCCATCAGCGCCTGTATATTCGCGTACCCATTTGGCTTTGGCTGGGGTATCTATGTCTCCATTGGCAAACATAGGGATGTCTATGCTTTTCTTTATTTCTGCCAATGCATCATAATCGACAGGGGCTTTGTATCGTCCTGCTCTAGTACGCCCATGTACTGCGATGTAGTCTGCACCTGCGTCTTCACAGAGCTTGGCTATTTCGACATGGTTCTTTTCATTAAATCCTAAACGAAATTTTACGGAGGTGTACTCTTTGTTGGAGTACTTCTTGATAGTCTCAATCACCTTTGCCATTTGAGGCAGGTCAGTGAGCAATGAAGACCCCTGAAGGTTATTGACTACCTTTGGGGCAGGACAACCACAGTTTAAGTCTATACATGTCACATCTTCACGCGCATTGATGATTTCTACTGCACGCTTAATGACATCAAGGTCAGAGCCTGCTATTTGTATGGAGTAAGGGTTTTCAATAGGTGCACGTTCAAGCATTTTATAGGTTTTTTTAGAATTATGTATGAGTGCATTGGAGCTTATCATTTCTGAAACAGTAAGGTCTACCCCAAATTTTTTGACAACAGAACGAAAAGGAAGGTCAGTAAAGCCCGCCAAAGGGGCTAAGGCATAAAGAGGTTTGGAAAAATCTAAAGATGGCATAAAAGGCTAGTAAAATCTCTGTTCGTTACAAATAGATTTGATATCTATAATATCTTCCAGTTTAAATTTACTGTGCGCTTTTTTGAGTGTATACAGTGCTCTAAATTTCATAAAGTCATTTTCATCGTGTTCATCAAGATAATTAGCAACTTGTTCCATAAGTTCATACTCAAAAAGTAAGTAAAGGTAGGCATTTTGTGCCTTTTCATTTTTAGATTGATATTCTCTAAAAAGAAGAAGGTTTTCCTCTGGCTTAAAATACTTTTTTGTAATCACTGCTATTTGGATGTAGTCTTCACACTTTAACTCTAATGCATGCACAAACTCAGAAAGGATGTCTGCACTAAGTCCCAAATCATTTTGTGTACTCACACGTTGTAGCATCACTAAAAAGTTTTTTACATCAAATACTTTTACATATTTACGTGCTTTGGTAAAGTCTTCTTTTCGTGCAAATGTTTCTAACGCTTCTTTTTGTACCACTTCTGAGTAGTCTGAACTCGCACGCAACACACCCTCTACAAACTTGTCATTCGATTCAAGACAATTCAGTCTGTTTTGCACCAATATAGGGTTGCCCTGATTAAAGACTTTTGTCATTTTGAGTTCTTTCAAATCAACATATTCGCCATTTTTAATCTTTTGGATGATGTTCACCACACGTGCAAGTCTAGGCGTGAGTCCTTCGACATTATCAGAAAGGTTGATGGATGCTTTAGCTAGTAGTACAGCAGATGCACCTACTTCATCGATGGCATACTTTTGCTCTTTGGGTTCGTTAACCAAAGACCAGTAAAGTGCATCTTCAAGTGTGAGGGTGTCTTTTCTCCACTTTTTAAGTAAAAAGTAGTTTTTTAAACCATAAAAAAACATATGTAACAGCGTAAAAACCAAGAGTAACACCATAGGCATGATAAGCCAAAGTGCTATAGGAAAGTTAAAGTTAACCCCCATCATTTCTACCAAATAATAATTTGGATTAACCGTATATGTTAATGCCCCCACAGTCGCTATAAGTGCAAGTGACGCAAAGATATAGAGTCCTAGTTTCATCGTTTCCCCCTACTGTTAGAATGTTATTTTGATTCTTTTTCGTTTATCTCCCGACATGTGATACAAAAACGTGCAAAGTTTTTCACCTCTAGGCGTGCTCTACCTATAGGTTCTTCACACATTTCACATATACCGAAAGTATTTCTTTTAATTTTATCTAAAGCAAGTTCAATCTCGTTTAATTCTTTACGTTGTTGTTCTAAAATAGCACTATCTACTACAGTTTCTGCAGCAGCAGCAGCATAGTCACCTTCATCGTTAAGTTCTAAGTCTCTCATACTATCTAACTCAAGCGTTGTACCTCTAAGGTTTTTCTCTATTTGAACTCTTCTGTCCAACAATTTATTTTTAAATTCTTCTAGCGCTACTTTTGTAAGCATTTTTACTCTTCCTCTTTATATATCTTTACCATAACTACTTATGATAAGGATGATTATTATTAATCGTTAGTCCCCTAAAGATTTGTTCTAACAACACAACTTTTACCAGTTTATGTGAAAGCGTTATTTTACCAAATGATATAGCATTATTACATTTAGCCAAAAAATCGCTCTCAAAGCCGTATGCACCGCCAATAAAGAGATTTATCTGTACGCTATCCTTAAGCAGATTTGCAAAATCATGACTATCTACTTCCTTTGCCGCAGGATGAAGTGCAATATTTATGCCATTTTGCATATATTTTTCTAAAGCCTTTGTGTAAGACTTTTGTGCAGCAACTGCAGAGATATCATGGGCTTTGGATATCTCTTTATCAAACACTTCTATCACCTCTACTTTCGCAAAAGGTTTTGCTATCTTTTTGTAGTGTTCTATGAGACCTGCATAAAGGTTGTCTTTGCCTTTTTTATCTACTATGATGACATTTATTTTCACTGTTTAAGTCCTGCTTTTATTTTTATAGCAAGCTGATGCACTGCCATGGCGTAATATGAGCTGTGATTATAGCGTGTAATCACAAAAAAGTTTTTTGCCCCATACCAAAGTTCATCATATTTCTTTTTATTAAGTTTTATGAGTCTCACTTTGTTAGGGTAATCCCATTTTTCTCTAGGCGATATGCCTTTAAGTTGCTGACGATGATAGCTATGCTTGTAGCCTGTTTTGTGTTTGTTAAAACGTGTACCTTCATACTTCACACGCGTTGCCACAGGTTCACCTTTTCTCCAGCCATTTTTTTTAAAGTAGTTTGCCACAGAAGCGATGGCATCGTCAGCACGTTGCAAGGTTATGCGTCCGTCTTTGTTGAAGTCTACACCATAGGCATTGTAGTTACTAGGCATAAACTGCACAAGCCCTATGGCACCTGCATACGAGCCTTTGACATTTTTAGGGTTAAATTTTTCTGTTTTAGAAAGATGCAAAAACTTCATAAGCTCTTTTTGGAAAAATCTATTTCTACGATTTTTTTCAAATGCTAAAGTTACCAAGGTATCAAACACAGGGTATTTCCCTACATTTTTACCAAAAGCACTCTCGATACCTATAATCGCAGCAATATACTCTTTGGGTACACCATACTCTTTTTCAACATTATCAAAAGTTGTAGCATGTTTCTTTACAAAAGCTATACCTTGCGATACACGTTTTGAACTGACAACATGACGTGAGTAACGCCCCCATGAGCCATACTTTTTTTGTAACATTTTGGATTTTTCTATCTGTGCTGGTGTACGTGTATCTTTACGTTTCTTTTGTTTATGTCTTGGCGTAAAAGCCCGTAAGGCAGACTTTTGTACTTTTACATTTGAAAACAGGGTATGTAGTTCTGTAGCGCTAAAGTAGTACTTTTTTTGAAGTGTTTTCATCAAAGCTATGGTCTGAGGATGTTTTGTATAATCCTTCGCTTCTATACATAAAGCAAGTAAAAACCACAATAAAAGTACTTTTTTCATCAAACTATGCTCCATTTTTTGCTATTGTACCTCATAGCTTATGTAACAAAGGTGCACTCCTTATGAAAAGAATACTTTTTGGAGGCCATGAAGATAAAAATGTTCCAGATCCGTACTTTTTTACAGGGAACATGCTTTAGATGGATTTGAAAAAGTGTATACTTATGGTTGAGACATGTGTCGAAGATTTACTAAAAAAGGTAGAAAATGGAAGCCTCAGATTACTGCATCGTCAGTACCACCACAGATACAAAAGAAAATGCCAAAATTATTTCAAGTGATTTACTACAAAAAAAGCTTATAGCCTGTGCACAAAGTACCACTACTCAAAGTTCATACCGTTGGCAAGGAAAAATTATCGAGTCCGATGAAATCTTACTCCAGATGAAAACTAAAAAATCACTCTTTGAGCATATAAAAAAAGAGATAAAAGATCTACACACCTACGATGTACCAGAAATTATCATGATACCCCTACTCGATGCCAATGAATTTTACCTCCAATGGATAGAAGAAGAAACGATTAACATTTAAGGAAAGCACATTATGCAAAACAATTTCACCAAAGCAATGGACTTTAGACATGCATGCAAAATATTTGACGACTCAAAAAAAATAAACGATGAAGAGATGCACTACATTTTAGAAGCAGGACGCAAGTCACCCTCCTCTTTTGGCATGGAAGGGTGGAAGTTTTTAGTCATCACCAATGAAGCACTCAAAGCCAAACTACGTCCTGTATGTTGGGATCAGCCACAAATAACCTCATGTTCTCATCTTGTCATCATACTCACAGCCATAGAGAATGTCAAAGTGGAGAGTGGAGAAGTAGAAAAACGTTTTAAACGACGTGATATGCCACAGGAGAGCCTTGACTTCTACATGGATATCTATGCAAAACACTTAGAAAAAACACTAAGCTCCGATGAAAATATCTACCATTGGACATCTAAGCAAAGTTACATAGCACTAGGTAACATGATGACAGCGGGCGCTTATATAGGCATAGACTCTTGTCCTATAGAGGGGTTTGAAAAAGAAAAAGTAGAAGAGATACTTGCACTTGACACAAGTAAGTGGCAAGTCTCAGTTGTTGTGCCGTTTGGCTACAGACTCAACGAACAGTCTGAACAACTGAGACTGCCGTTTGAATATATAGTTGAGTTTATCAACTAATTTAGCTTAGCTATGAAGCATAAATGTATTTCTTGTATTTTGATAGCTATAGTTGAGTTTCAACTTCAACATCTCCAAAGCATTATGTACAATATAAAGTCCCAATCCTAAGCCTTTTCCTTTACCATGAAAAGGGCTATAGTAATGCTCTATGTCATCAGTAAATTGGACACCTTTACTTAAAACAGTTATCCCAGCCTTGTCTATGACTATTTCTACTTTTCCATCACTACTGTACTTCATAGCATTGTCTATAAGATTTTTAAGTGCTAGAGGGAAAAGTGTAAAGTCTGTCGTTAGAACCAAAGGAGATTTTTTGACTATCGTAACATTTTTCTCTAGGGCTACCTCATCCAGTATCATCAGTTCTAGGGCTTGTTCCACTAAGTCTTGGGCATTGTACGAAGAGAGTTTGACTTCATAATTGGCACTGAGCATCTGTTCTATTTTGGCAAACTCATTAAGTAAAAGTTCTAAGCGAGTGAATACCTCATCGTAGCCCTCTATGAGTTTGTCGTCCTCTAAAAAAGCATTGAGTATCTTACCTTTACCTATGGGGGTTTTGAGTTCATGCATTATGGCACGTAAAAAAAGCTGTCTAGAATCTATGAGAGATTCTAGTTTACGCAAGGCATCATCAAAAGCATTAGAAACTTGGGCTATTTCATCTGTTTTGCTACTTTTAAAAGAGACAGACAAATCACCTTTGGCAACTTCACTTATCTGTTTGTGTAGGATTTTAAGTGGTTTGAGACTTCGTGTCAGCCAAAAGTATAGACCTATCAAAAAGAGTAAAGAACTCAAATACCCTAAAAGTAAAAAATAAGGTGGCTCAATGGATGTTTTGTCTTTAAGTAAAAGCTCAAAACGTCTATGTTTAAGAAGTAAATAGCGTTGTTTTTTTGTACTGAGTATTTTGAGTTTTGCACGTAAGACTTTGCGTTTTTTCATGAGCTTTGCATGTTTTTGTATGCGTTCTACTCTACTCTCATCGTCTATACGTTGAAAGTTACTCTCTTGAAGATAGAGTTTTACCGTCTCATCCGAAAGATCTAGTTGGTGTTTTTGATGGACATTTTGTCGAAACTGTTTGAGTAAAAAAAGTGAAGTTCGTACGTATCTTTTTTCTAATTTCTGTAACTGCTTACTATGCTCTATGTAAAAAGTAGATGCAAAAAATGCCGTCACAAACAAAAATGAAATCACAAAAATAATACGTATTTTATTGTAAATACTCACGAGAGTAACCTATAGCCTACACCGCGTATGGTTTTTAGTTCTACTTCTCTACCCAGCTTTTTTCTAAGTCTGTTCAATATCACCGCCAAAGAACCATCTGAACTAAACTGAAAGACATCAGAGTCGTAGAGTATCTGCTCCTTAGAAACAGTTGCCCCTCTGTTTTGTATAAATAACTTCATAACCACATACTCTGCAGGCGTTAAGTCTAACACCTCTCCATGGAGATATACCGTTTCTTTTCCTGCATCTAATGTTATCTTTTCATGTGTCTCTTCTACTGTAGCTATTTTCTTATAACGCCGTAAAAGTGAAATGATACGTGCATACATCTCCTGTGGATCATACGGTTTAGGCAGGTAGTCATCTGCACCTAGTTGAAGTCCTATAACTTTGTCACTAAGGTCAGAACGTGCAGAAGAGATGATAATAGGAATGTCATACTTACTTACCACCTCTTTACACACTTCAAGTCCATCTATGCCAGGCAGTGTAAGGTCTAGTATAAGTAAATCATACTTCTCTATGCCTGCGCTAAGCCCCAAAAAAGGGTCTTCGTAGTTAGTCACTTCGATGTTGTACTGTTTGAGGTAGTCCGTTAGAAGCGATGCATACTGTGCATCATCTTCTATCATAAGTATTTGTGTCATGGGGTATTATACTTAGTTTTGCTTCTCTTGTAAGAGTTGTGCAAACTTTGTTCTTTGCTCAGGGGTTAAGATGTTCATACGCTTTTCAAACGTGTCTGCATGTCTTTGTATCATTATTTGGCTTCTTTTTGTTGCCATAGCTATAAAGCCTTGCTTGTCAAAACCATTTGCAGAGACATATGAACCCATTTTTCCTTTACCTTTAATCATCGCTGCTTTTCTCTCTTTATGTTGTGCTTTCATCTCTTGACGTAAAGCTTTCATTTGCTCTTTTTGTTCAGAGCTTAAGTCGAGCGATTGGAACATTTTTTTCATTTCACCTCTTTGGTGTTTCATACCTTTATGCATAGTATTGCCTTCTATCTGAGAAGCATGAACTGTACTAAGTCCTACTAAACCTGTGATAGCTACGATAGTGAGTGTTTTTAATGTTTTCATGTGAATCCTTTAAGTTTTTATTATCTTTCGATAGGTGTATTATGAGGCATGAAGATAAACGAAGTTTTACACCTTTATTAACGAACTTTAACGAAAGAGTGTGTATCTGTTTAGTGTACGAAGTGAAAACCTTATAAACTAATATATTTTATAAGGTTTTACAAACAGGATCTTTTGTCCACTATTGCCAGAAATTAACAAATAGCAGAACACTTTGTCCAAATAATGGCTATTCTCAGGCTGAAAGGACATTAGAAATAGTTATAAAAACGTAAAATCCTGTAAAAATCTGCAAATTTATCCTGTTTTCATTAATATCAAGACATATTTGATATACTCTTAATACGGAAATATCGTAATAGTAGGACATTGTGTTCCGTTAATAAATAGTTATACAGCCACAAAAACTTCTTTCAATTTTACAATTTAATATAAAAATGATATACTTCTTATATGAAATTTGAATACAACATTAATAAAAGCTTATCAAATAAGCAAAAGCATGGTATTGATTTTGAAGAAGCAAAGCTTCTTTGGAATGATGATAGAATGGTAGAAATCTTGGCACCTTATGAAGATGAAAAAAGGTTTATCAATATTGGAAAAATCAATAGCAAATTTTATACTGTTGTAACAACAATTCGTGAAAAAGAGATGATTAGAATAATCTCTGCACGAAGAGCAAGAAAAAAGGAGATTGAAATCTATGAAAGCTGAAGAATTTGATAAAATATTTGATGATAATGAAGAAGATATAATTGATTATCTTGATTTATCAACAATAAAAAGACCAAACTTGGAACCAAAAAGAATTAATATTGACTTTCCAACTTGGATGGTTAAAAAACTTGATGAAGAAGCTCAGCATATTGGAGTGAGTCGTCAAGCTATCATTAAGACTTGGTTAGCTGATAAGCTTATTCAAAATGAACATCACAAAATAGCTGTATAACAAAACGTAAAAAAATATGTTACCTCGCCGAAAAAAAACTTGAAAAACTAAAGAAGTTTAGATACCATTGTAGAACTTAAAAGACTACATAAACGGGTAACATATTTTTATATTCAACCGTTATACTCACAACACAAATATTGACAATGTAAATATAATTTTGCTATAATAAAATCATATCAATAAAAAGGCTTACATTGAAATTTGAATGGAATGATGAAAAAAGTAAAATAAATCTACAGAATCATCAAGTCTCTTTTGAAGAAGCAAAAGAAGTTTTCCAAGACCCTATGCATATTTCAAAACTTGACCATCGTTTCGATTATTTTGAAGAGAGATGGATAACATTAGGAACAACAACAAAAGATAAAATCTTAGTTGTAGCAAATATGTTTTTTGATGAAAATGGAGAAGAGAGTATCCGTATCATTAGTGCAAGAAAAGCCAATCAAAAAGAAAGGATATTCTATGAGCAACATTAAAGAAAGAGAAAAGTTTGATGATTATGAAATGCTAGAAGCGTATGATTTTAGTGATGGTATTCGTGGTAGATTTTATGAACCTAAAAAAATACCTGTTTCACTAAGACTAGATAACGATATAGTTCTATTTTTCAAAAAACTTGCTAGTGAGCAAAAAGTACCATATCAGACACTTATAAATGCACTATTAAGAAAGAAACTGCAAGAAGTATAACAAAACAGAGTATCCAATAAATTACCTAGCGGCAATTTATTGGCTATCTTCAGTCGTTATATAGTCACATAAAATTCCCCTCTAAATTAACTCTCATATATTTATGGTATAATTTAAGTATGAATTTTGAATATGATGAAGTAAAAAGCAGTAGTAATAAGTCAAAACATAAAATTGACTTTAAAGAAGCTCAAAAGTTATGGGACGACCCATATTCTTTTGAAATTCCATCTCCACAAAGTGAAGATGAAGAAAGATTTTTACTATTAGGACAAATCAATGCTAAAAACTATACTGCCATAATCACTTATAGAGATACAAATATTAGAATTATCTCTGTAAGAAGATCAAGAGACAAGGAGACTAAACTATATGAAAGCATCAGAACTAGATAAAATCTTTGATGATAATCAAGAAGATATATTAGAACATTTTGATACATCAAAAATTAAAATGATAAATGAAGAACCAAAAAGAGTAAATATTGATTTTCCATCTTGGATGGTTCAATCTTTAGACAAAGAAGCCAAACATGTTGGAGTAAGCCGTCAAGCCGTTATCAAAATGTGGTTAGCAGAAAAATTACAAAGCTTAAACACTACTGCCGCAGCTATATAACAAGTACGAGGAGACCAATAATTTACCCTATCGGGAAAATTATTGCTCACGATAACCGTTATGTGAAAGTCAGACTGTTTGACAAAAAGAATAAAATTGAATATAATTAGAACAATAAATATTCAAGGATTTTACTATGAAAACAGTGACAATGAGAGTAGATGATTCTATTTACAATATGATAAAACTTGCAGCAGATGGACAAAGAAGAAATCTTTCAAACTTTATAGAGTTTGCAACAATGCAATATCTCACTTCATCACAATTTGTAGAGAAAGATGAAATGAATGAAATTTTAGAAGATAAAGAACTTGTAAACAACTTGATGAATGGATTAGAAGATTTCAAAAAAGGCGATTACATAATTGTCTAAATATCAAATTGCTGAAACTAAAACTTTTGAAAAAGTTAAAAAGAAACTAGATAAAAAACTCTATGCAAAAATTGAAAATTTTGTATATCCTCAACTTAGAGAAAATCCATTTTATGGATCAAACATAAAAAAGTTAAAAGATAATTTAGAAGGCTATTATAGATATAGAATAGGAAATTATAGGCTCTTTTATCTTATCAAAGATGATAAACTCATTGTGGCTGTTGTAGATTTTAGACATCGACAAAAAGCTTATGATTGAACACATAACAAGACAGAGTAGCCAATAAGTAGCCTCACGGCGACTTATTGGCTATCTTCAGTCGTTAGCATACATTCAAACATCTACTTATTAAAGTTAAAGTTCTCTTAATGGGAACTACACTATAATATTCCCATGCGAATAATTTCAAAAAAGACATTAAAAGATTTTTATGAACAACCAAAATATAAAGATAGTAAAAGTGCTTTAGAATCTTGGCATAAAGAAGTTCTAAAACTTGATTGGAATAATCCCAATAAAATTAAAGAAATGTATCGAAATGCTAGTGTTGTTGGAGATACAAAAATTGTATTTAATATTGCAGGGAATAAATATAGATTAATCGTTGCAATAAATTATTATGCAAAAATAGTATTTATTAAGTTTATTGGGACACATAAACAATATGACAAAATAGATATTGAGGAGTTATAAAATGAATATTAAACCTATTAAAAATAAAGAAGATTATACTCAGACATTAAGCTATATAGAAAACTTAATGAATGCTAAGCCAAATACACCACAAATGGATGAGTTGGAAGTACTTACAACTTTAGTTGAAGCCTATGAAGAACAACACTATAAGATAGAAGCTCCAGACCCTATAGAAGCAATAAAGTTTAGAATGGAACAAGAGGGTCTTAAGCAAAAAGATTTAATTACAATAGTTGGAAGCAAATCAAGAGTATCAGAGATACTTAATAGAAAAAGAAAGTTAACTATTGAGATGATAAGAAATTTACATAAGCAACTTCATATACCCATAGAGAGTCTATTTTTAGATTACAAAATAAACTGTGCTTAAATGCTAACAAAACCTCGTAACCAATAAATGCCCTTCGTTATGTATTGGCTACAGTTAGTCGTTATTTTTCCTCTAATTAAAAAACACAAACTAAAATTAGATAAAATAGTACTATATACATAAAGGAACAAAGATGCACCACCCACTACAAGTTAAACTCATACGTTTTTACTTTTGGTTGGTGAGTGCTCTGTTTCCTAAACTTGCTGTTTACTCTGCACATAGACTCTTTCACTACCCCATTAACTCTAAACGTAAAAACCGTAATGCACTACCCCTGCCTGAGCCTGAGCGTTTTGATATCCCTCTCTATGAAAATATGCGTTTACAAGGTTACCGTTGGGGAGACACAGCTCATCCTAAAGTGTTACTTGTGCATGGCTGGTCTACTACTTCACAAAGTATGACTCACTTTACCCATGCCCTTCTGAAACATGGCTACCAAGTCATCAGTTATGATGCTTTGCGTCATGGTGACTCGCATGGAACATTTTCAGATTTAGCCAGTTGGGCAGACTCTGTACGTGCAGCTTTGGCAGAAGTGGGAGAGGTAGAGTGCATCATCGTGCACTCTTTTGGTGGGGCAGCAGTCACTGTGGCTTCCCAGTTAGGGCTAGCTACCAAAAAACTAGCCCTCATCGCACCCATACATGACATCTCTGCCGTAGCAGACAACTTTGCCAAACATTTGGGCATTCCATTAGACATAGTCAAGCAGATGCGTGCCTATACGTGGAACCACAACAAAGCAAACTTTGAAAAGTACGGTAAAGACTGGGATGACATCGTCACCTCAGACTTCCACGTCCCTACCCTCATCTACCACGACAAAGAGGACAGAGAGATACCCATAATGCATTCAGAACATTTATGTAAAAAATGGACATGGGCAGAGTTACGCCCTACAGAGGGTTTAGGACATAGAAAGATACTCGATGATGATGCCGTAGTTGAAGGTGTCGTGAAGTTTATCCAAGGCGTTTAAAACAACGCTCAATATTTTTATAACCTTTTTTCATGCCATCTAAGTCTTTATCAAGAGCATACTCTGTCATATCTTCAAAAGGTGGTATACTCTTTAAAATTAAACTCTTATATTTCATGGTTTTCTCCATTTCTATTTTTGCAATTTATTTATTGCTTGATGGTATTATGCGATATGTAGATGAAATGAAAATAAACCCCCACTCACCGACCAGAAAACACCATAGCAGGTTCCATCTTCAGCACAGGTCTCACACTAATCATTGCAGCTGTAATACTCACAATAAGCACCCCTAAAAAGCCAAGAAAAGGGGCAAACCACATCATTCTAAAAGGGAAATCGGCACTGGCTACAGCTTGACCTAAAAGGGCTGAGAGACCTATACCTATGCCACTGCCTACTATTACCCCTATAAATGCTTGGGTAAACACCATATTGGTAAGCTGTTTGTTTGACGCTCCCATGGCTTTGAGTACAGCGTACTGTTTGATGTTCTCATAGGTAAACATATAGAGCATTACTCCTGTGACACCAAAGCCTACAAGCATGGCTAAGATGACCATGTTAAGCATGTCTCCTACATCTTCAGAGTTTATGAGAAACCAAAGCACTGTCTCTTTTTTAAATGCTTCACTGGTAATGGCTTTAAGCCCTGTCTCTTTCCTAATATTTTGGGCAAGTGTTTTAGGGCTAATACCTTTTTCTCCACGCACCATAATAAAGGTAATATACCTCTTCTCTCCTACAATCAGTCGCTTAAAATTTGATTGTGTGGTATAGATAAGAGGTCTTGGGGGAAAGCGTGGAATGGTTTGTGAAACGGTTGCTACAACAACTCTTTTGTCATTGATGAGTAGGTCATCACCATACTGTAATTTTCTAGTAGGTACACCCAGATGTGAACCATCATAACTCCATCTGTCTTTTTGTTCTATAGGAGTTTGTAGTTTACCACTTGTTCCTCCACTATCGACAATGATACTCTGTGGCAAACGAAGCAGACTGGCAGGTTTGGGTGCTCCAGTAAGTGAGGCATTGTCTACCCCTATGGTTTGAAATGTTTGGAAATGTCCATTGGGAAACCTTGCCGTTACATCTCCCAAATAGAGAGCTGTAGCATAGTTGACCCCTTTGACTCCTCGTACAAGTCCTAGCGACGCATCACTCATATTGATGGTCGCTTCTGTAGAGTTAACGGCTCTGTCCATCACCCAAACCGTGGCTGTTGGATTTTCACTCACCAGTGCAAACCCTCTTGTCATAAATCCTGCAAAAAAGCTCATGGCAAAGGTCACCAAAAATGCTGTAAATCCAATGCCTATAAAGAGTCCAAGATATTTGGTTCTATCATGCATGAGCATCTCAATAGCAACTCTAAACATTATTTGTCCTTGGTTGTTTTGACAAACACATCTACCATCTCACCAACATAAAGAGAGAAATTTGCTCTTTTTTTCACGCTATACATCACTTGAAGCACTCTAGTATCGGTGGCTTCTGTACTAAGACCTGTCAAATTGTGTTTAGGCACAACCAAAGGTGTAGTATAGTCATAGCTCAATGCAATTTTCTGTTTAGGGTTGCCTCGTACAAATGCTACAGCCTCACTATGGGGTTCAAACTTCCACGCGTCAAACTCATTGATATTGACACGAATGCTTAATTTGTCACTTCCTATCATTAAGGCTTTTGAATTGGTATTAAAGTAGGAACCTTGGGTAATCAAGGATTGTAAGACAATGCCGTCAATGGGTGCATAGACTTTATAGAGTTTAAGCTCCTCTTTGAGGGTTTTGAGTTTCTCTTTTGAGAGTAAAAGAGTAGCTTTTGCTTCATTAAAGGCATCAAGAACGGTTGCATACTTTTCATTGGTCACCATATGAGGTGAGACCTTTTTAAAATTCTCTATGAGGTTTAACTGATGTTTGGCACTATTAAATTTACTTTGTGCTACTTTTATCTGCTCTTTTAGTAGAGGAATTTGTACTTTTTTTGCACGGTCATCTATCTCAAAAAGCAACTCACCCTTTTTGATTTTATCGCCACTTTTTACAGTGACTTTTGTGATAACCCCTTGTACCAAAGAGCCAATATAGATATTTTTGCTATGGGCTTCTATGACTCCTGTCCCTGCGATAAATGAGCGATAGGGGAGTTTCATAGAGGGCAATGCTACACTTTGAGTTGGTTTTTCCATTTCACCATAATACATTATTCCTAAAGCAACACCTACACCTATAATAGAGAGCAGTATCAATATAAAAAATGTTCTCATAATACTTCCACCTTAATAATTTTTCCATCTTCCATGTGAGCCATTCTGTCTGCATACTTATAGACTCTACTGTCGTGTGTCACTACTATCATGGTCGCTCCTTTCTCTTTGGTCATTTTTTTTAAAAGTTCCATCACTACTTGTCCTGATTTGTGGTCTAAACTACTCGTAGGTTCATCACAAATAACAATCTTTGGTGCATGTACGAGTGCTCTTGCTATGGCTACACGTTGCTGCTGTCCGCCACTCAAGTTGTTGGGTTTGGTATCTGCTTTTTCTTCCAGTTCCACAGCTTTTAACATCTCTCTAGCTTGAGCCAGTGCTTTTGCTCTTTTAACCCCTGCTATGGTAAGAGGCAAGGCGATATTTTCTAACGCTGTCAGTGAGGGGAGTAGGTTAAATGATTGAAACACAAAACCTATATTTTCTCCTCTAAAGCTTGTCTTCTCTTCATCGCTCATTGTGGTTATCTCTTTACCCAAAATCTTACAACTTCCACTGTCAAAACTTAAAAGGGCTGTAAGTGCAGAGACAAAGGTCGTTTTACCACAGCCAGAAGGACCTACAAGCATCAGCAGTTCATGTTCATAGACATCAAGGGTAATGCCTTGCAGTGCCTTGACCTCTGCCTCTCCAGAGTTAAATGTTTTCACTATATCTTTGCAGGAGATGATTACGTCACTCATAAATCTTCCCTGAGCCAATAGCATTAATGATTGTCGCTTCCAAATCTCTTTGGTATCTAAGGGCAATCATCTGCTCTTTGGTAGTCAATGATTCTCTCAATACCTGTAAGTAGGTATTAAAATCTACATACTGTTTGAGGTACGCTTCTTTGGTACTTTTTTCACTTTTTTGATATGCCACAAGAGAGTGTTGCAACACAGCAAGCTCTTTTTTGGCATTGACATACGCTTGATGCCGTGAGATATATTCATTCTCCCTTTGAAGTTTCATTTCTATGCTTCTGCTTTGGCTACTTAAAGCAGCCACTTTTAACGCTTCAGCTTCTTTAAAATCACCTCTATTTAACGGAATATGTAACCCAATATTGAAAGAATAGTTATCACCATAAGAGGTAGGGTCATCGAGTTGTTGATAGGCTACACCTGTAGTGACTGTAGGGATATAACTCTTTTCCATTCCCTTTGCCTGTACACTTTTTTTATGCGCATCATAACGATTTATGTCATTGCGTGGGTCATGTGCTAAAAACGCTTTTTTAGACCCCTGAAGCATTACATGATGCAGTGAAGGTATGGGCTGGTTTGGCACATAGAGTTTGAGTTGTTTTTTCATCTTGATAGCTTGATTTTCCATAGAGACTATTTGGGCTTGAAGTCTACTAAGCGTGTTGCTAAACCTTAGCACATCAAGGTTACTGATGTCACCATTTTTCTCTAAAGTTTGCAACTTTGTATAGATTTTGTTTTGCTTGTTAAAAAGTGTTTGATACAAACCCTGTTGCTCTACAGTACGATGGTACATCGCTATCATGGTGACAAGTGAGACAAAGAGTTGCTCTTTTTGTAAAGATAGTGACGCTTTTTTTGACTGTACATCAAGCTGTAACATCTCTATTTTATAGCTATTTTTACCAAACACATCAAGTGTATCACTCAACGAGAAATCTGTAGTGTTAAACCCATGGTCTAAAAGTTTTGCCTGGGTACGAGCATACCCCACATCAGCAGAGAAGTTAGTATACCGACTACTCTCTATACCATTTTGTGAGAGTTGGTTTGACTGCTTGTAGAGTGAATAGGTTTTATCATACTGTAGATGTTTGTTAGCCTCTTGAAAATAACTCAACATATTTGCATGAGCCACAAGTGACAAGAGTGATACGATTACTATTTGTTTTAACATTTTATTCTCCTAGAGGGCTATTATATAGGGTGTAGATGAAATGAG
>JALUYL010000079.1 GCA_027012955.1 Sulfurovum sp. | reverse complement strand
TACCACAAAACATTGTTGATGTTATCAATCAAATAGATACATTCCTGCTTACCATGGCGATGACTGCACTTGGTATGGGAACCATCTTTGCTAAATTCAAAGGTCTAGGACTTGCTCCAGTTTACACCGCACTCAGTATGTTTGCATGGCTTGTTGTAGGTGGATTTGTTATCACAAAACTTGTAGTAGAAGTACTGTAAGTTTTACCTCACAACAGAAGAAGAAATTTACTTTCTTCTTCGATAACTCAACGCCTCAAGTATATCTTTCTTCTCTATCTTTTCATGTCCATTCAAGTCAGCAACGGTGCGCCCTACTTTTTTCACAGAGGCGATGCTTCTATGTGACAGTCCAAAGTTTCCTATGGCACGCTCTAGCACATCTTGTGCCTCAGAAGACAAAAGACAATAGGTTTCTATCTCATCTTCTGTTAGTTTACCGTTAAGCCGTATTTGTTGGCGTTGTTTTTGTTTTGTAAATGCTTGTATCACCGCTTCATGCATCGCTTCAGACGTTACCTCTCCTACATCATCACTTTTCACCTCTTGCATTACCACAAAAAGGTCTATGCGGTCTAAAAATGGGTCAGAAAGTTTGTTTGCATAGCGTTTTACTTCCATCTCAGAACAACGACAAGCTTGTACTTTAGAGAGCATGTTGCCACAAGGACAAGGGTTTTGCGCAGCGACGAACATAATATCTGCTTCATATTCTATCTTAGCATTGACTCTGGCTATATGTACTTTACGGTCAGACAACGGTTCACGCATCGCTTCAAGCACCTGCTTTGAAAAGTGAGGGATTTCATCGAAAAAAAGTATGCCGTTGTTCGCTAGTGCCACCTCACCTATTTTGGCTTGTCCAGAACCACCACCGAAGATGGAAGCAGAGGTCGCGGTATGATGGGGTGAACGCATGGGGCGTATGGCAGAAAAAGAAGGTACCTGCCCATCTAAAAACTGATGTTTAGCTATGGAGAGTAACTCCTCTTCTTGCATAGGAGGCAAAATGTCTTTAATACGCTTAGCTATCATACTTTTACCGCACCCTGGGTTACCCTCCATAAAAAAGTTGTGCATACCCGCGGCGGCTATCATCGCGGCACGTTTGGCTAACATCTGCCCTTTGACTTCTTTAAAATTTTGGGCATAGCGTTTTTCATAAAAATAAGTTTTATGGTCTATCTCTATCTTTTGAGCATCGTACTCAAATTGTTGTACATTGGCTTTAAATTCTCCTTTACCCAAAAGCAAAATAGCTTCACTAAGCGTCTCAACAGCAATGAAATCTACCCCTGAGATATGGTTCAAATACGAGATGGCTTCTTTAGGCACAATTGCCCGTTTAATGAGCCCTTGTTCTTTAAGAGACAAGATAAGAGGAAACAACATAGAAGAACTTTTTACCCTGCCATCAAGCCCTAATTCACCAAAAACAAACAGTCCCTCTTCAGCAAAACTCTTTTTATGCATTGCTACTAAAAGTGCCAAAGAAAAATCAAAATGTGTTCCATTTTTCTTGATGTCGCTGGGGCTCAAATTTACCGTGATTTTCAAAGGAGGAAAGACAAAGGCATTGGTAAGCAAGGCGGACTTTACTCTCTCCTTGGCTTCTTGTATGTCTGAACTTGCAAGCCCTACAACAGAAAACCCAGGCAGTCCCTTGGTAAATGTAGCTTCTACTTCTATTACCTTGGCATTGACACCTTCTAGTGTTGCACAGGTAAGCCTGTTCACGATGGCTTCTTTTTTGGCTTTTTGTTTCACACGAGTCTTTGTATGGGGTGGAGTACCACTATCTACTTTTGCATTCATAGTGCTAGTGTGACACAGTTTTCAAAAAAGTCTCAAAAACATGTCAAATTGTCATGTTTTTGTATTGGAAGCTCCCTAAATCCAAAGTTAATGAAAGTTACTCTCTCATGGGTGTATAATAATCGATAGGAATATTTACATTTAAAGGACATCCATGGACTACATCGAACAAGCTATGAACCGTGCAGAAAAAAGCAACTGTAAAACAGACACAAACTTTTTTCAAGCTCTTAAGGAAGTACTCGTTTCTATTCGCCCTCTTATGGACGCACATCCAGAGTACAAAACGCACAATATTATAGAACGTATCATCGCACCCAACCGTGCCATACACTTTAAGATAGAGTGGCTTGATGACAACAATGGCGTCCAAGTAAACAACGGCTATAGAATCCAGTTTAACAATGCGCTGGGACCCTACAAAGGGGGTGTACGTTTTCATCCATCGGTAAACCCTGACATCCTCAAGTTTCTTGCTTTTGAGCAAATCTTTAAAAATGCTATTACGGGGCTACACATAGGAGGTGCCAAAGGGGGTGCCGATTTTGACCCTAAACGTAAAAGTGACAAAGAAATTATGAAATTTTGTCAAGCTTTTATGACAGCATTTTATAACAGTATCGGTGCAGACATAGACATACTTGGGGGAGACATCGGGGTAGGTGCTAGAGAAGTCGGCTACCTTTTTGGACAGTACAAACAACTCACTAACTCTTATGACAGCATCATCACTTCTAAACCGTTGGCTTTAGGAGGAAGTTTAGGGCGTACTGAGGCTACGGGGTATGGTCTTGTCTACTTCACGCAAACCCTGCTTGAGGACAAAGGAGAAACCCTAAAGGGTAAAATATGTGTCATTTCAGGTTCAGGAAATGTTGCCATACATGCCATAGAAAAGCTGTATGATACCGGTGCCATCCCTGTTACCTGTTCAGACTCTAAGGGAACTATCCATGATAAGAATGGGATTGACCTTGCACTGCTTAAAAAGATAAAACTAGAAAGACGTGCTTCTTTGGAGTACTACGCCACGGAACGTAAAAGTGCGGTGTACATGAAAAAAGATGCTTATACTGATGACTCCAGTCATGTATGGGACATCCCTTGTTATGCTGCCTTTCCTTGTGCCACACAAAATGAACTGTGTGAGGTAGGGGTTAAAGCACTCTTGGCAAACGATGTCAAAGTAGTCGCAGAAGGTGCCAACATGCCAAGTACCCCTGAAGCCATAGAGCTTTTACAGCAACACAAAGTACTCTTCGCCCCAGCCAAAGCTGCCAATGCAGGTGGGGTTGCTGTCTCCGTACTAGAAATGAGTCAAAACAACTCTCTACACTATCTTCCTTTTGATGTCATAGACAATAGACTCAAAGAGATAATGGGAAGGATATATAAAGATATTAAAGAGGTCTGTGAGACCCATGATATGGAGCTAGATTTACTCGCAGGGGCAAATATATTGGGCTTTCAGCGTGTAGCCGATGCGATGATTATGCAAGGGGTCTAAAGACGCCCTTCTTTGATTTTTCGTGCCCATTCTTTTTCAAACTTTTTTCGCTTTAAAAAGGAGAGTTTTTCTATAAAAACTTTCCCCTCAAGATGGTCCATCTCATGCTGTATCGCCACAGCTAAAAAGTCATCATCTTCAATAGTCTGTTTTTCGCCATGTCTATCGAAATATTCTACTTTCACATGTTTGGCACGTTCGACATCTTCGTAGACACCAGGGATAGAAAGGCATCCCTCTTGAAATTTCTCTGTACCATCGGCTTCTACGATGGTAGGGTTTATCATCTCAAGGGTATTTTCACGGGGTTGGTCATCTGCACTGTGTTCTTCCCCATAGCTTTCACCAGAGGCATCAGACAAAGGCACATTTATAATCAATGCTCTTACATCAACCCCTATCTGAATCGCTGCCAATCCAACACCATTGCGCGCACGCATAGTATCGTACATGTCATCTAACAAATCATGTAAGCCACCATCAAAAGTACTTACTTCTTTAGAGATGAGTTTGAGTCTTTTGTCAGGATATACAACTATTTCACGAACCATTCCTTACTCTCCTTTAATGCAACCAGTTGCATGAACCAACTGTTGAAGTTGCCCCAGTGGCAACAATATTTTAAAAACAAAGTTGCCAAAAGGCAAGTTTTTTGTAAAATACATGAAATGGACTTTGTTCATTTTATGTCCTATCTATATGAAACTCTTCGTGAGTACTTTGTCAATAAGTCCGTACTCGACAGCTTCTTTTGAAGACATAAAGTTGTCACGCTCTGTGTCTTTTTCAAGTTGTTTTGCTTTCTTACCACAATTCTTTGCCATGATTTCATTCAAAGAATCTTTCAATCTCTGAATCTCTTCTGCTTGTATCTGGATGTCTGTAGACTGCCCTTGCGCACCACCAGAAGGTTGGTGAATCATAATACGTGCATTGGGTAAAGCATAACGCTTCCCAGGTGTACCAGATGAGAGTAAAAAAGCACCCATTGAGGCAGCCTGTCCCATACAGATAGTGACGATATCTGGCTTAATGTAGTTCATCGTATCATACATAGAAAGCCCAGAAGTTATCACCCCTCCTGGAGAGTTGATGTAGAAGTAAATGTCTTTATCTGGGTCTTGCGCTTCAAGGAAAAGTAGTTGCGCCACAATGGTAGATGCCACTTGGTCATTCACTTCACCACTTAACATGATAATACGGTCTTTTAAAAGACGTGAATAGATATCGTATGATCTTTCACCTCTACCTGTCTGTTCTACAACGTATGGGATATAACTCATAATCTGCCTTTGTTAATATATAGTTAAATAGATTATTTAATCAACTTAAATATACACTAGAAGGGTTAACAAGTAGCCTTAGACTACTTGTTAAAAGAAAGATTAACCTTCTAAACCTAACATTTTACCAAAGAGTTTATCTTCAATCATTCCCATTTTAACAGCAGGAAGAAGGTTGTTTTCTTGGTAGTATTTAATCACTTGTTGTGCATCTTGTCCAGACATCATTGCTTCGTAGTAAATCGCTTGAGATACTTCTTGGTCATCTACAGTGATTTCTTCTTTTTTAGCCAAAGCATCCACGATAAATGTTGCTTTTACAGAGTCAACAGCATCTGCTCTTACAGAGTCACGAAGCTCATTGATTTTAGCTTCATTGTCTTTGTATGTTGCAAGCTCTTCTTTACTCATCTCTTGCGCTTTTGCATTGATTTTAGCATCAATTTCTTGATCAACAATATTATTTGGAAGTGCAATATCAAATTTAGCAACAAGCGCTTCAACCATTTTTGGTTTTAGGTCTTCGTTATATACTTTTGAAAGTGCTCCAGTTTCTATCTGTGCTACTACTTTTTCTTTAAGTTCAGCAAGTGTTGCTTTTTCGTCATTAAGAAGTTTTTGTGCCAAAGCCTCATTTATCTCAGCTTCTGCTTGTTCTTGAATCTCGTGAAGCGTTACTTTAAATGTTGCTTCTTTTCCTGCAAGGTCTTTTGACTGGTACTCTTCTGGGAAAGTAACGACAACATCTTTTTGCTCTTCATACTTCATACCGATGATTTGCTCTTCAAAACCTGGGATAAATGAACCAGAACCAATTTTAAGTTGGAACTTCTCAGCTTTACCACCATCAAATGCTACGCCATCAACAAAACCTTCAAAGTCGATAAGTGTCATGTCGCCATCTTTTACCATACGTTTACGTTTGATTTTTTCAAATGGTGCTTGCTCTTTAGCCATCTCTTGAAGTTTTGCTTCTACTTCTTTGTCTTCTGCTTTTGGTTTCTCAAAGGCAGGAACTACATCCATGTAACCATCTAAATCAAACTCAGGTCTAGTAGATACTTCTACTTCAACTTCAATACCTGCATCTGTTTTTTCATATTTCTTAAATGATGGCTGTCCAAGCATATCTGCCGCATTGATACCCGCTTCAGCGATACCTGCATCGATAAGCTCTCTTAGTGCTTCACCTTCTGCATCTTGTGCAAGTTTATCACCATGCATTTGTTTGACGACAGCCACAGGTACTTTACCAGCTCTAAAACCATCTACCTTTACTTCTTTTGCTGCTTGTCTTGCGAGCTTCTCTACATTTGCATCAATTGCTGCTGCATCAAGTGTACCACTTACGATGATATTTGCATCATCTACTTTGTTTACTGTAACTTTCACTACAATCCTTTAATATATAATTGCGTGATTTTATCTAAAAAATGTTAAAAGGCTAATAAGGGTAAAAAATAGGGGATTGTAAAGAGGGAGATTAAAGTGTAAATAAGGAGGATATTCCTCCTTATTTTGGTTGCGTAGTGTTTATTTCTCAGTAGATGTTTGTACTACTTCGAAACCCATTTCTTTAAATGTTTCTACAACTTCTGCATCGATAGCTCTCATATATTTGATACGCTCAGGGTCTTTAAAGTTAAGACCGTTGATCCAGTTGTTTACACTTGCATATCCTACGTGGAGTTCATTTTTCCCTTTTGGTACATAGAAGTACACAGTACAAGGTGCAAACATACCTGCTTCTGGTACGCCATGGTTAAAGATAGAGTTTGAAAATTTAAAGTGACAAAGCAATGAAACCCAATATGCATCATATTTATCAAAGTCTAGATCCATATCTGAATACTCAAATTTAAAATCTAGGAAACCTGCAATAATAAAGTTATGTTTTGAAAAACGACCATCATGATCTGCTACAAAATCTTCAACAAATTCTTCTAAATCATCTGGTTTTTCAAATTTCTTAACCATTTTAGTAAGACCCTTAGCTGGCAATGCTTTTGTGCGTGTAAATGTTTTGTCCATAGTTGGCTTCAATGTTTTTGTTACAAGTGCATCATACCCTGCTACCATATCAGCAAATTCTTTTCTTGTTGCTGGGTCTTTTTCACCGATGATGTCAAGCATAGTATCTGGTGTTAAGTGACCATACCATGTGTTGTTGTCATTTTTTGTATCCAGTGTTTTGTATACCAAGAAGTTAAATGGTGCATACGCCCCGATATCTGGGTTTTTAAGAAGAAGCGGTCTAATTTTTTCTTTATTGACAATATCAAAGAAAGAAATCATTTCAACATTTTTTTCTTTATATTTTTGAAAGTAAAAATTTTGAATGTTTGTATTGGCTGCTACAGTCGAAAAACCAATCGTTCCAATCTGCTTAATCAAACCAGCAACTTGCTCTTGTGTGTTCCCTACAGAACCTCTTAATTTACCAGTTACCATCGCATCTGTAGCTGCTGGAGCCTCTGCATGTGCAATACCTGCAAGCATCAATGACGCAAGTACTATATTTCTCAATTTCATTATTCATCCTTTTTATTAGTGAGTTGCGAGTATGATAATAAAACTTATATTAATCTGTGATTAATCCAATAAGAAGAACGAATAGTGGGATATGTATATAATTAGGATTTAATGCGGGCATTTTAGAAAATTTTCTTTAAAATATATCTTAGCAATTATCAGAACATTGACAAAACGGCGATATTCGCCTATAATAACTAAAAAAGGAGGATAACTATGAATCAGCAACAAATGCACAAACTCCTAGATGTGCCTGAACGAACATTAAGAGACTGGAAAGCAGGTAACAGAGACAAACTCTACAAACTACTAGAAATACTTGACTATGAAACTGCACAACAGCTACTCAATATGAATAATAATAGTGATTTAAAAAAATTACTTGAGAATGAAAAATACTATAATTCATTAAGAGAGTTTGAAAAAGACCTATACACAATACTTGTATCAGGTAGAGACAGTAGAGTATGGCTTGAACTCTCTCGTGATACTTCATTATCTAAAGAAGTAAGAGCAAGAGCGGCGTACCTCTATAGTTTTGTAACAAACAAAATGACACAGCTCTCTTTTAAGAGCAAGGTAAATGTAGGTTTATACCATGGGAACCATAATGACACAGGTAATGGCTTAGCACGTCTATATGGACTTAAAAACGGATTAGACATGGCAAGGTTCAATCAGTTTAAGATGACAGGTAGATTTTAGTGATAGCTCATAGTTTCAAAGAAGCCATTATAGAGATGATGGGGGAGATAGCTAAACAGATACCAGACTCACACAAACAAACACCTGTAAAGGCATACCTTACAGGTGGTGGAGCAGTACATTATTATTGCAATAGTAGAGTCTCTGATGATGTAGATTTAATTATGCAATATACAGTTAAAATACCTGAAGATTTATTTGTAGTTTGGCTAAATGATGAAGGTACATTAGAACAAGTACATTATGACCATACTTACAACAGCACTTTTGGTTTACTTCATGAAGACTATGAAGACAGAGCCATACACATGATAACGATTGATGAGAAATTTGAAATCAACCTGTTATCTCCTGTAGATTTGATTATCTCTAAACTTACACGCTTTGCACAAAATGATGAAGAGGATATAGCCAATATTATCAAGACAGGAAAAGTCAATAAAGATGAACTGTTTGAACTAGCAACAGATGCCATTAATGTAGGTGTAGGTTTTCAAAAAAAGCTTTGTAGAGATAAATTTACAACATGTTATGGAGATGTTTGAAGATTAGAATTGGCAAATTTATAACCACACTGTGTTACTCATCTATACAAATCTGTAAAATACATAAAAATTTCAAAAGTACCAAATATCGAAACATAAGGGCAAGAGACTAATTCTCATTTGGGTAGCAAAGTAAAAATAGTGAAAGCTTAAAAAGTTTCTTAAAGTTCGTTGTAGTCGATGTTTAAAGGGAATTATAAAAAGTAGATGGTGCGGATGAGAGGACTCGAACCTCCACGCCGTAAAGCACCAGATCCTAAGTCTGGGATGTAAACTATATACAACTGTATATAAATAAGTACAAAGCCCCTATATATCGTCACTTATAGAGGTATTGAATGTTTTTCAAAGCTATAACTAAATACAATGAAGTATAAATATGTGTACCCTAATGTGTACCCTAAAACATATCAAGGTTTTATATGGCTGATAAATTAATTAAGGTAAATCTCTCCAACGTAGATTGTCGCAATATCTACTTTGTGAATAACGATGAGTTGTTTGGAGGTAAAGATATTACAAAATCACCTACTTACATCAACAGAGAGTATAAACTAGTGCTTCGTGTAACATATGTCAATCACAGCAATGCACGAACACAAACAAAAAAGACATTTAGTTTTTCTAAAAAAGTGACTTTTTTGCAAGCACTAAAAGAAGTATCCTCTGCAAGAGAAGTATTATTGACAAAACTAAAAGAAGGTGTGCATAAAGATATCAAACTCACGATTCCAACACTTAAAGAAGCTTGGACGGAATTTATGATGATGAAGAAAAATCAATTGTCAGACAACACTCTTGTGTCATACGATTCATTTGTTAAAAAATGGATTCTCTCCAAGCAAAAGTTAGCCAAAACACCCATTGATAGAGTGACAACCAAATCACTACAGTTTATCGTCAACGAAATATTAGATATGGGCAAAAGTCCTCGTACTGCGAAATCAGTAAAAGAGACGTTAAGACCAGTCTTTAAACTATATGTTCTTAACGGATTGCTATTAACTAATCCAGCTGATTTAATTCAGATACCAAAGTTTGACAATGAAGTTGTTATTGAACTCTCAGATGACAAAATAAAAAAACTTTATGATCTTTTATACAACTACCCCATAGAGCCATTTAAGAGTATGTTTATTTGGTTATCACATGGCAGACGACTAAATGAAATTTTGAGCCTTGAATGGACAGATATTAATCTTGACAATAATACATACACTATACAATTTAAAAACAATAAAGTTAGAAAGCAAATGACCTACAGCCTAAGTCAAGAATTGCGCCATACATTAAATCAGCTAGGGATAAAAGAAAAGGGTTACATATTCCATGCATTAACGGATACAAACAAAAAAATGAATAAAGGAACCATACGCAATCACTGGGAAAAAGTTTTAGTACAATTAGGGACTCGTATTCGTATGCATGATTTGAGGCATTTAATCGGAGGGACTCTTGTTTCTAATGGTAAAACCTTAGAACAGGTAGCATCCGTCTTGGGGCATACTTCCACAAGCGTTACAAGAAGATATTCTAAAGTAAGGCAAGAAGTAGCAGCTGAATCGTTGGAAGATTTTTTTGGTAGGGTTCGGTAGTGAGTTGACCTGACATTATGTTTGCAGATTGTGAAAAATAAAGTTTAGACTATATTTATCAAGATGAGATGAAGTAATGTTTGTGATATATGTATTGGCAATAATGTAGTAAATTATGTTTATGGAGAAATGATGGGATAAAGAATCAAAAAATTTTGATATGATTAATGATGAAAAGGTAGATGAGTTATATATTGCATTGGAGATGGAAATTTGAGTAAAAAATATGAAGAGAATGATGAAGAAAATTCAAATAAAGGAAAATCTTTATCCCAAGTAGAACAGGAATCAAATCAGAATTTAGAAGTTTTTGATCAACTCAAGACATACACGGATAGGGAAGTAAATTTACTCAAGAAAATACAGCAAAATCAACAAGAAGCACATCATCGAAAAGTACAAATTCTAAAAGAAAATCACCAATCTTATATAAATGATATACAGTACAAAAACAGTATTATTCAAAGCCATAATGACAGTTTAATGTATGCTAATCGTAGGGGTATACAGTTTTGGAAAAGTCATACTGATTCAAATATATACTATAGAATAAATCGATATTCAAAGAGAAAAAAACTAAATTCACCAGATGAACTATATAGTGTACTTGATGTCCATGTACACATATATGATACATTGGATAAAGTACAGGTATTTGATTTAGGCACGGATGTTTTACTTTTTGTATCAGAGTGGTTTAGTAAAATACAAGGTGATATTTTTGATCCCCTTAATGATTTGGAATGGTTAAAATATAATCATTTAGATTATAAAAATACTTTCCAATATACTAGCTATCTACAAAAGAGAAGTATCCCACAACAAATAGAACAAATTAGGATTAATATAAATCAACAGCCTATGCATAATCTTAATCAAATTAACCCATATACACAACCCCAACAGCCACAATTATACTGCATCTATCCTTCGGTATCAAATATAACATTATTCCCAATGGATTGGGGCGTTCAAATGCAAAATTTAGAAGCTCAGTTGACGACACAAGAAAGTTCAATCAAAAACTTTATTCAATTATTCTCTAAAGATGATGAACTATTTTACTACATTATGCATTGGCTTGCTAGATTTTTTCAAACTTTCAACAAATATTCTATGGCACTTGTATTGATAGGAGAGAGTGAAACAACAGATATATTTATAAATAAAATAATCAAACCCATTTTTGCATATAGAGATGAATATCTATGTACTATCAATGATGATATGTTGAAAAAAAAGCAGGAAGTTATTTTAAAGGATAGAATTTTTTATCACCTTGATACTGATAATTTATCTAATGATGTAACAACGGTTAAAAATACAAGTCAACTTCTTAGAAAAATCATTCAGACTAATGCTACACCGTTTTATCAATTGTTAGATAATAATACAAGCTATATATGGGGAGAACTTATTGTTACCTCTAGTAAAGATTCACCATCCCCTTACTTAAAAGATATTTATAGTCGATGTAGTGTATTTAAAGTTAAGAGTATCGATAGTATATTAAAGAATGCTAATATTGATTATATTCAGTTTGAAGAATTTATACAAAATGATTTAGATAATTTTTCAAGAATTTTAGCACAATATCCTCTGGATGATAGGTATTTTAATATTGTAGAGAACTCTGAAAAAGAGGCTTTGTCTACAATGAAAAATGGTATCTTAATGACTCCAGAGTTAGACAATAATATTGATATATTTGTAGAAAATATTAAACATAAAAATGTAAATTATTTTATAAATATTCAAAAATCAGATTCAGAGATGTATGATGAATTAGTACATAATTTTAATGAAAATATGATTGCCCAACCATTACTTAGTCAGTATTTTAATTTAATTTATGATGACATTATATTTGTTGAGAATACTCATCTTTTGGATATTTTAAAAGAAAAGTCTGAAATATTTAAAAAGTCCCCAGATGATAAATCTAAGTACAATAAAAATAAAAGATATCAAATATCTTAGCTAGATATTTGATACAATTTATCATTATCCTGATATAGTCCTACCTCAAACCTGATGCTATACTGGGCAATTCCTAGATAAATCCTGTATAGATCCCAATGGTATACTATTAATGGAATCGTAACTATAGCTTAGGGTATTATAAAGTAATGTAATATGGATATGCATAAAAGAGTGAAAGAAAAGAATATGAAATGGAAATGCGGTTAAGATACAATACAAGAAAAATATTGAGGGGTTTTAAATCATGTCATCTAAAAAAGAACACGATACATATGCAACTAGAGTAGTGCAAATGTTAATGATGTTTAACGAAGGAAAGCGAATATCAGTTGAAGAATTGGCTGAAGAGTTTTGTGTATCTGAAAGAAGCATACAGCGTGATTTAAAACGCTTCTCTTTTTTACCTCTTGAAAAAAAAGGTGGTTATTATTCTTTAGCAGACTATTGTCTGGGAAAGTTCAATACTGAAGACATCCATCAGTTTGCAACATTCTCTGGCATACGTGAGTTATATCCTGAATTGAATGATACATTCATCAAGAGTATCTTAAATGTTAAAATGAATAAGGGTATAGATGTGAAGGGGCTCAAGTATGAAAACTTGAGTCATAAAGTAGACAATTTCAATAATATAGCTGCGGCTATTGTTATGAAACTATGTATCACGTTTAGCTATAGTGACACAGTAAGAGAGGTGCATCCCTATAAACTCATTAATACAAATGGTATTTGGTATCTTGTGGGTGTAGATAAAGGTACATTAAAAAACTTTTCTTTTTCTAAAATACAAATGCTAGAAGTGCTTCAACAGTCTTTTAAAGAAGATGCAGACATTATAAAAACACTCAAAGAGCACAAAGGTATGTGGGTTACTCAAAATCATATAGAGGTGGTGTTAGAAGTGGATGCTTCTGTATCGGAGTATTTTTTACGTAGAGATTTGTTGCCTCATCAAAAAGTCTTAGAGCATACAGCAGAAGGTCTTGTAGTATCAACACAAGTAGCTTATGAAGAAGAAATACTTAAAGTAGTTCGCTACTGGATACCACATATTACCATTACCTCACCAGCGTACCTACAAGAAAAATTAGAAAAAACTTTAAAAGATTATTTAAAACTTTAAAAAACGACACCACCTGTCGCATAGCTATGTTACACTGCCTTATCTTAAAATATAAGGAGTCAACATGTTACCGTTGGTCATAGGAGGCATCGCAGCTGCGGCTGTGGGTTATGCTTTGAAAGAGTATTGTGATGAAGAGGGTTGTCCTTGGGATGAAGAGAGCAAAGAACCCGAAAAGAAGATGTCATGCAATGAGTATCTGTATAGAGAGAAGCTGAAGTTTTACGAGGTCTTACATCTGCGGTACTTACCTGTAGTGTCACAGATAGAGGGCTATACACCCAAAGCTCTAAAGTACCCACATGCAAGCTTTATAAAAGAGAATATCCCTGTAAATAGCGCGTTACAAAACGATGCATGTAACTATACGAGATTCATAGTGAATTCCAGACTTAAACTTGAGAGCTGTGTTGATAGACTTGAAATCAGCATTAACAGTACTGTAAACGACAGTGACTCCATACAAAATGATTTGTCTTTTGCAGAGAAGCTGATACGAAAAACGAGTAAGCTTTGTCATAGGAAGATGCTTCCTGAAGAGGTGGGTGATAACAGACCCTAAAGAACAATGGAAATATACTGATTGCTATTTAAGTATTCAGGCAGTTGCTTTTAACTAAAATATATAAAAGTTATTTATAAGGTGTAACGATGTACAAATTCAAAATTGAATACAACCCTTTTTTCAATACTACTTCAGTATGGAATGACAATGAGAAGATGGATGGTCATAAGATTAACCAATTTAAAACTAGACGCATGATTGATATTGTTGATACTATTCCAGAATTTTTGTATGAAGAGGCTAATGAGGATTATAATATTGAATTTATAGGGAGACTTTTTGAGTTTGAGGATTTGTCTTATGCCTGTCATATCTATAGCCAAAAAAATAAAATAGATATAAAGCTAAAGCATACTTCAAAATATGAAAATATAGATATTACACAATTAAGTTCATTTGAGCAATTACTAAGAGAGTCGCCGATTGATAAGATTAGCAAAAATGAGAAACTTATACAGAGTTTTTTAGAAAAACTAACTACTGATTTTGAAGTAGCTGTAGTTGCCACTATGAGCTCAGGCAAATCAACTCTTATTAACTCGATAATAGGACAGTCTATTTTACCTGCTGATCATGAAGCAACTACAGCTAAGATTTTTTCTATACGGGATGATGATGATTTACAAGAGTTTTCCTTAGAACTATTTGATAAAAAAGATCATGAGATAAAACCTGAAGGAGATTCCCTTAGCGCACAACTTGAAAATGCAAATAAGCAAGAAGAAGTTTATAAAATACAACTACATGGTGATATACCAAGTATTTCATCAAGTACTGCCAACTTAGTTTTATTGGACACTCCTGGTCCCAATAATGCACAAAATCAGGAACATAAAGAAATTACATACAAGCTAATTAAAGATGATGAAAAAAACCCTTTGATTCTTTATGTATTGAATGTACAAGCACTAACCGCTGATGATGTTAGTAGTTTACTTCGTGAAATTGCTGAGACTATAAAGGGTAGAAATACTTCACAAAATCATGATAGATTTTTGTTTGTATTGAATAAATCTGATGAATTAAATGAAGACAAAATTGACAAAATGATAAAAGATGCAAAAGGTTTTTTGGAAGATTTTGGTATCAACAAGCCAAAACTTTTCCCCATCTCTTCTTATAGGGCATTATGTTGCAGAAAAAAAATAGGGGGATATGCACTAAATGATCATGAAGATGATGCGTTGGATACTTGTAAAAAAGTTGTTGAAAAAGAAAGAGAATATCATTATCTTGAACAATATGCTCCTTTATCTGATAAGCAAAATGAAGTGATTCAAAATAGATTGCAAAAGGCTAAAGAAGAAGATGATTGGCTGATGCAAGCCGAGATTCATTCAGGAATACCTTCTTTAGAACTTGCAATCGATTCGTATGTAAACAAGTATGCTATACCTATGAAAATTCATGATGCTTTTTATGAAATAGAAAAGGCTGTAAATCTTGAAGAAGCAAAAAATGTATTACTAAATGAATTACAATCAAGTAAAAGAAAAGATAAAGAGATAGGGGAAAAACTACAAAAGGCTTCTAAAAAACTAAATAGCAAGAAAACTATTAATGATTTTAAAAAAAAAATAGGGAAAATAGAATTAGACAGTGAGCTAATTGATAATGAAATTGAAAAACTTGAAAAACAATTTAATGAAATTTTAGATAATGAAATTTTTCAAAAAAATTTAGAAGACGGCAGAGTTAAAGGGGAGTTAAATAACATCTACAAGGCAACAGAAGATTTACAAATTAACATAAAGACAACTCTTGAGAAGCATATAAATGAAAATATTAAGACTCAAATAGACCGTATTGGCAAGGAGTTTAAAAAAGAGGTGTCGAAAATATTTGAAGATCTTGAATTAGGTTCAATAACATATGAAATACAATCTGTTGCTAACTTTATGATCCCTGACAAAAAACAAATTTTAGAGGAAGCATTGGAAACAAAGACATACACAAGAACTTTTTTTTGGTTTTTTAGTTGGGATGTAAAATACACAGAGAGTAATCCTGAAAAGTTAAGAGAGAGATTCTTAGCTATTCAACAAGAATTTAAAAAAAAGATTCATGAGCAACAAACAAAAACGGAAGATATGTTAAAAGATATTAAAACAAATGCTAATAAGGAACTTGAAACTGTTCGTAATGAAATGGCAAAAGTAATGCAAGAGTTTAGTAACTTGAGTCAACACAAAGAACAATTACAGAATCAAATTATTATACGCCAAGATACGATAGATTGGATTAATGAATATAACAGATACAAAAATAGATTTGTATCTTAATTAAAAAGGAAGAGTAGAATGACAGAAGAAAGAAGGAAAAAATTTAAAAAGCTTATTAAGGAACGTAATCTTGTAGAAATTAGAGATGAGTTTGGTAGCATAAACACTCTTGACCCAAATGGAGAAGCAGGAGAGGTTGATGAACGCTTGGAACTTTTAAAAGGTGAGATATCTGAGAATGAACTCTATGAAAAGCATAACGCGGAGCTTTTACCTATTTTACCAGATGAAGCACAGTGGACAAGAAGCTATTTTAATAAGCAGAAAGTAAAATTGTTTAGAAACTTTTCAAAAGAACGCTTTGAACATGTTAGAGAAGTTGGAAAATTCATATTTCCATTAAACAACTCTCAAAATGTAAATGGATTGACAACAGAGAATAAGGATTCCTCAATAGATACAAAAACTAAAATTATTGTTGGTGTAGGAATAGTTTTAGTTATTGCATTTGCAATATCAATGAGTTAGGAGAACAACTATGGGTCAAGACAAAAAAGAGGTATTGTTACAGTCTGATTTGCAAAAAACTTTCAATAACCTTGAACAGGTTGTAGAAAAGAAATTTTTACAAAATATTTTAGAGTATCCTATAGTTGCTACTTCAGATGATTCTGCTCCAGAGAAGTATGTTCGCATTAAACAAGTTTTTAAAATAGTTTTTGATAAGAATGAAGACATAGAGCATAAATTAACACACATTTATAGTACGCTGCATTCTCTTGGTGGATCAGCTGTTTTAATTTTACACTCTGATGGAACATATGTTGAATTTTATATTGGAGTCAAGAGCAATAATGGGAATGCAGATTTAAAAGTTCTCAATAATGGTTTTAGTAGTGTATTAAATGGAAATTTTCCAGGCTGTAAAGTAAGTTCGAAATTTGATAATAATCAAATTAAAAATTTAGTTCACGATAAAATTTTTGGTAATACCTATGAAAATATGGCTATTAGTATGGCAAATGGTATCCCAAAGCTAAAAAATTCAGATGATAAAGAATCTTTTGCACAAGGACTTGAAAAATTTATAGAAGCTATGAATGGAAAAAAATACAGTGCTATTTTTATTGCAGATCAGGTAAGTGAGCAAGCTATTGCTGAGAGGAGATTAGCGTATGAGCAGATATATTCATCCCTTTTACCTTTTGCTTCACAACAGATGACACTTGGTCTAAATGAAAGTGTGGCATTTTCGGAAGGGATAAGTTCATCTTTTACTCATTCAACCAACGAGACTTTGACTAAAACACAAAGTAGCACTACGGGGATTTCAGAAAGCACTACCTTAATGGAAAGTATTTTTCATGATACAGGAAAAGTGGCTAGCCAACTTGCTAGAGCAGTGATGGGAGGGAGTTCTTCCAAGTCAAGCTCAGAAACAAATGGTCAAAGTGAGACAAATGGTAGTTCTGATAGCAATACGGAAGGAAAGACTAGTGGCAAATCAACAACTACAGGTACTTCTGAAACATACCAAATCACTTATGAAAACAAAACAGTAAAAAATCTACTTGAAAAAATTGATAACCAGATTAACAGAATTATTGAATCTGAAAATTATGGTATGTTTGATTATGCTGTATATTTTATTTCTGAAAGTTATGAAGATGCAAGAATCGCGGCAAATACTTACAAAACCTTGATTCGTGGTGAAGAATCTTCTTTGGAAAGGTCATCTGTTATCAGTTGGGATACTAAAGATTCCAATAAACTAATTTCCTATCTTAAAAATTTTCAACATCCAAGAATCTTTTTAGATACATTATCTATGGAAATAACACCAACCAGTTTAGTAAGTAGCAAAGAGCTATCTTTAGCGATGAACTTTCCGAGAAAATCTATTAGTGGTGTAGCTATTGAAGAGAGTGTTGAATTTGGAAGAAGTATTCATTTGCTAAATCAAGGACAAAGTGCAAAATGTATTACTCTAGGTAAGTTGAGTCATTTAGGTAAAGTAGAAGAAAATATTGATATTAATCTTGATTTAAAGAGTTTGGGAATGCATACTCTTGTAACAGGCTCAACTGGAGCTGGAAAGTCAAATACACTTTATACTATACTTAATGAAGCAAATAAAAAAGGTGTTAAGTTTTTAGTTATAGAACCTGCTAAAGGGGAATACAAAGAGGTATTTGGTGGGCGTGATGATGTCTCTGTTTATGGTACTAATTCAAAATACTCTAAAGTTTTACGAATTAACCCGTTTAGCTTTCACGATGAAATACATGTTTTAGAACATATTGATCGATTGGTAGAGATTTTTAATGCTTGTTGGCCGATGTATGCAGCGATGCCAGAAGTACTAAAAGAAGCAATTATAAAATCATACGAAGAGTGTGGTTGGGATACTGATGAGTCTTATTCTGTATATGAAATAAAACGATTTCCTACTTTTAAATTATTATTGAGCACATTAAAACAAATCATAGATAATTCTGAATATTCAGAAGAAATGAAATCAAATTATAAAGGTGCATTGCTCACAAGAGTAAAATCTTTAAATAATGGGTTGATAGGACAAATTTTAAATAGTGCTGATCCTATCGAAGATGACAAACTGTTTGACTCGAATGTCATAGTAGATTTGAGTCGTATAGGTGCTATGGAGAGTAAATCATTATTAATGGGTATGCTCACCCTAAGACTCTTAGAATATCGATATGCAAATCAAAAACAATCTAATTCCGAACTCAAGCATATCACTGTATTAGAAGAAGCTCACAATTTGTTAAAAAGAACATCTACTGAACAATCAGCAGAGGGGAGTAATTTACAAGGAAAGTCAGTTGAAATGATTTCAAATGCTATTGCTGAGATGAGAACTTATGGAGAAGGATTCATTATAGTTGACCAATCACCAAATATGCTTGACATATCAGCTATACGAAATACTGGCACAAAGATTATCATGAGATTGCCTGAATATTCAGATAGAAATGATATTGGGAAATCTGCAGCGTTAAATGATGATCAAATAGGAGAGATTCCGAAATTACCTACTGGTTCAGCAGTTGTTTATCAAAACAATTGGCTTGAAGCAGTATTATGTCAAATCGATGTTTTTAAAGAAGAAGATTTTCACCCATTCTCATACAGTCGTAGTTTAAATGATATAGATTACAATAAAAAACAATTTTTATCGGATGTATTGCAAATTATCTTTTATGAAAAGCTAGATGATCAAAATAAATCTGAAGTAGAAAAAATTAATATGGCTTTTATAAAATCGAAAGTTAAGCAATTAAATATTTCTAATTTTCTATATTCACCATTAGTATCAAAACTCGATAATTTTGATACTAATATGAGCAAGGAAGAGAAAGCTAAACTTGTTAATGATCTCCTCGATGGTGATAAAATATTACTTCGATTAAAAGGTAGCGAAAATATGGAAGATTATAATGCTACTTTTTCAAAAATACTTCAAAATGAGCTTTCCATAGATAACCCTATAATAGAGAATCACATAAAGGAGCTAATTTTATATTCTGAAAGTATTAGCACTAAGGGATTTGAGCATTTTTATACTGAATGGCATGAGGAAAATTTTAAAGAAGAGAGGATAAGATGATTGAAAAAATAATTGAGACAATTACTGTTAAAGAAACAGCCCAAAAGACTACGGATAACCTACCTTACTTTTTTCAAGGAGAAAGTAATCAACAAACTATTAGAGAAGATAACTTTGAGGAGCTTTTAAGTAAAGGTGAAAAAAATGGAATATCTGAAAATGTTAGTGAAGGCAATAATACTGAGGAGGAGGGAAATAAAGTAAAAACTATTAATCAAGATCTTGAAGGCAAGAAACATCCTGTTACAGGTGTGCTATATGAAAGAGATACTCTTCCTGATGATAGAGAAGGAGTTTTCCCCGTATTTGACCCACTTGTAGAAGTTCAACTACCAAAAGAACAGCATTTAGAAACAGATAGAGAACAGTTTAAGTCTTGCAATGAGTCACTCAAAGAGCAGATAGCGAATAACCCAGACTTAAAAGCGACATTCACAAAAGAGCAACTCGAGCAAATTGAAAATGGAAGAACGCCAAGTGGTTATACATGGCATCATCATCAACAAGATGGTAAAATGCAATTAGTAGATACAGCAGATCATGATAAATCCGCACATACAGGTGGTAAAGCCTTATGGGGTGGTGGTAAAGATAATAGATAAAAGGATAAATGAAATGAAATGGATATTAGCTAAAACTAAAATAAACGAGCAAAATTTTAAAAATGTAGAACAAGAATTAGGAGTAGAGTTTCCTTCTGATTTTAAAGATACTGTATTAGAATACAATGGCGCCTCACCCCAAAATATGATATATGATACAAAGAACACAAAAGGTAGAGTAGCCGAATATTTATTATCATTCAGTAGCAATGACAAAGACAATATAATTGATACATACAATATGATTAAAGAGCGATTAGAAAAAGGTTTAATACCAGTTATAAGGGATCCATTTGGTAACTTTATTTGTTTCAATTTTTCAAAAGAAGCTAATGGTGAATTGGTGTTTTGGAATCATGAAAACAATGATGTTGAGTATATTTCTAAAACTTTTTTAGAGTTTGTAGGAAAACTATATGACTAAATTATTAAAAGTATTACTTAACAAATAGACGATTTATCGCCAATAAAAAATAAAAAGGTGTTAAATGGTAAACTTGCTAATCCTCTACAACCCATACTATAACCAAGAGATGATAGAAGACCATATACGTATTTTAAATGCATCTGAAAATCCCAAAGATGCCAAAGTAGGTTTTGGGAAGATACGTTCTAAGATACGCAACTATGAACACTCAAAAGAAGAGAAGATAGACACTTTGTGTGAAGAAGTAACTTCAACACAGTCTATGCAACTGTTTTTGACAGATTTTTCTAGCATGTATGTTTGTAAAGTAGAAGCCGTGGTAGATACGTTGGAAAATGTCGTAGCACCTGAGTATTATAAAAGTCTCGATGTGGAACGTTGGTTTGTGGTGACTGACATAAGAGAAATCATGAGAGATGACTTTGAATATGTACGCGACCAAATACTCGTGCAGTTTACAACACCTAACTATGGGAACCATACCTATGCCTTGTATGGAAATCGTTATGACTACCCTTTAGAGGTACAACAAAAGACACCACTTAACTACTTTGAAAACTTCCTTACAGAAGAGAGACACTTTACAAAGGCATTTAAAAGTAGCAAATATGCTACAGTACTTCAAGAGTTAAAACACTACGTATTTGGCAAGAAACTACTCTACGCCATGCATCCTGATTCACTTGAAGCCATAGTGGGTGCTGAAGTACAGTATGATGCTCATAAGGACAACAACACCTATGACTTTGCCTCTATTGTCATATTGTATGCCAAAGCCTTTGAAAATGAAAGCTACTACCTTCTTAAAAAGGTATTTGAAGAGCTTATGGGCTATGATGCATCTCTTGAAAATATAGACTATCAGGTGCAGGGGAGAAGCTACACACTCATAAACTATCTAACCTGTAAACCAAACATCGGTACCAATAAATATTTACTTTCAAACCCTAAAATATATCAAGCCTATAAAGAGTGTTATAAAGATTATGGGAAGTATGCAGAACTTTTGTCTCTTTTAACCTATAGTCTCAAACATGCCATATCGACTATACAAGGCATACGCAACGAAGCAAGCCACGGTGGTGCTATAGACAGAGTCTCTTGTGACAAGGTACGTTCATTACTGTTGGGTGTGGGTAGGCAAAGTATCATGACACATATTTTAAAATGTGGAGTTGAACATTTTTAGAGAGTAAAGAACCTACCAAAGTGGAAACTTTACCTCACCACAAATCTACTGCCATTATTTGTGAGACAGCACCAAAAATGACACCTCCTGTCGTTAAGTATAGATATACTATGCCATCTCAACATCAAAAAGGAACAAAAATGATGCAACCAGAACCCTTCAATATGATATGCCCCAAATGTGGTTACAGTAAAAAAGTAACCCCACGCTCTGATGCAATAGGCATTGAGATGATACAGCAATGTCCTAAGTGTCAAACATACATGGAAAGAAAAGAGATACAAGAAAGCTCTTTCTTTGGTAAGCTATTTGGTAAGTAGGCAGGGTGAAGAGCTTTTTCTTCATAGCCATACTTGTTGTCCTCCTTGGCTTGCTCTTTGGAACGGTACGTTTACTCTCAACCGTATTGCCTGAAGTCATTGTCAAGTATATGCTTGCGATGGGTGTGTATGCTGGCATAGGATGGCTTGCTACTTTACTTTTGGGAGGTACTGCCTTGTATGGTGCTTTGGGTGGAGCTTTGCTTGGTATAGCATTTGCGTACAACCGTCGCTTGTGGTAACACTAAGATAAGATAATAGTGGAGAAGAAATAATGATACAATTTTTAAGAAAAGTTTTAATACGCCCTAAAAAAAGATGTGTTTTGTGGGTATAGGTGGAGGAGGGTCAAATATTGTTGAACAGATAGCAAAAATAGATGATTCACATGGCTTTGTACATATGAACAGTGACCTTCAAGCATTACAACAAAAAAAGCATGGAAGTAGACTAATACTTGGATATGAAGACAAACAAGGTTTAGGTTGTGGTGCGAATGTAAAGTGTGGTACAAAGCTTTTTAACGATGCCATGGCAATACAGTTTCAAGCGATGATACCTGAAGAAACCATACTCTGCCTTGTCAGTACTTTAGGTGGTGGTGTAGGTAGTGGAGTAACGCCACAAGTTGCACGCTATCTGAAAGCCACAAAACAGAAGTTTGAAGTCATTGTCGTTATGCCCTTTATCTTTGAAGGTAAAAAACGCCATGCCACAGCTATTCAAAGCCTATCAGACATTAAACAATACAGAAAGAATGTTACGCTCATACATAATGATGATTGGATTGTGCAGGGAAGCAAGAAAGGCTTTACTGAAAGTTTAGTAGATATCTCAAGAGAGGTATATAAGAAGGTGTCTTAGGTTGTTCGTTTTTTGTTAGGATGCTAATATAGTATTACTCTCTAAAAATCGGATAAGCTCTGTTCTTGATATGTGTAGCTTACTTCCTATTTTCACCACTTCAAGTTCATGGTTATAGATGAGCTTTTTAGCCATGTTCTTCTTAATGATATGCATGTCTTCTACTTGTTGTAGGTTGAAGAGTACCCCTTGTGGGATTAGTGTATCGTAGTTGGTAGTCATGTTGAACTCCTTGAATAGATTACGAGATAGATTTCTCATACAACAAGGTGTGAATAATTTTTTATTTTTATCGCTTTCTTTAAATCCTCATAGATGCACCATTGGTTCCTAACTTTGTATATCACTTGTATTCATTAAGATGCATGTAGCACGATAGATGTAAATTTGATATTCCTAGTTATATGGGGATATTGGAATGGAGCTACTTTAGGTTATTAATATTATTAATTAAATACCTGAAAAGATACCCCTAAGAAGATACCTCTGAATAGATCCCTTTGAATAGATAGGAGTGTTAGTGCGTGTGTGCGAAGCATGGAACTAAGCACTATAAACGGTTATCCTACTCTCCTATAAACGTTAGCTATAGAGATGCCTATCTATAGCTTCTTCAAAAATATGAAATTTTTTTATACCCATCCTTTACTGACAAAAACAAACAAAGGATATAACATGTCAAACACCAACAAGAAACAACAGACAAGCATGCAAAACTATATAGATGAATTAAGTAAGAATCATTCAAAACTAAATACAGTAAGAATTGATTTAGCTTATGAAAAACCATACAGTGACAACATCACGCTTGAGGAAGCCAATAATGACTTAAATCGTATGCTTAACAATATGCGTTCTAAACCAAGTATATTTAAGGATATGGTAGGACATATATGTAAACGAGAGTATACAGAAGATAAAGGAGTCCACTTTCATACTCTATTTATCTATGATGGACAAAAGGTACAGAAAGATGCTTTTAAGGGTGACCAGATTGGTGAGTATTGGAAACAGCAGATTACACGGGGAAAAGGAACTTATCATAACTGTAATCGTAATACGTATGTACGGAATGGTATAGGGATGTTAGATTGTAGAGATAGTGATAAACGAAAGATACTTGATGAGGATGTCATAGCCTATCTATGCAAAGATGAGCAAGGTATAGAGCCTATAAAAAAGAACAAAAAAGATAGAGCTTTTACTAGAGGTACTATCCCTAAGAAGAAAGGCAATATGGGAAGACCTAGAAAATGATTCTAGTTTAGATTCTTTTTTATCATGTATACACTATGAATATTGCCCTTATTATAGCAGCAGTTCCATAATGTGAATAAAACAGTTTTTTAGTGCTTTGTTTATTACTGATATAATATCAGAGATAAATAAAGTAATCCTAGTATTTAACTATGAATCTAAGTGAAAATTAGAAATATTAAAAACAAAACTGTAATAGAGTAAAAAATGCTAAAATATACAATTAAATTATGTTCAAAAAATGTGAGGTAAAACTATGGGTAATAAACTATTGAAAATAAATGCATTATATTTGAATAATTATCGAGCCTTTGAAGATTTTACGATTACATTTGAAGACCAGTTAACTGTACTTGTTGCTACCAATGGAAAAGGTAAAACTGCTATACTCGATGCTGTTGCAGTAGCTTTTGGCACATTTGTAAATGCAACAGGATTAGCTAATGGAGTTTCTTTTCACAGGGAAGATGTAAGAAGATTTAAAGCTAGAGATACCAATAGTAATGAGATGGAAGAACTATACCCACTCACTTTAAAGGCAAAAGGTTCCATAGATAATAATGAGAATACAGAATGGATGAGGGAATTTAAAAAGCCAAACTCTTCCCTCACAACCAAAGATGCTAAAGAGCTAGTAGAATATGGAGAGAAGATAAGAAACCTTGTAGCCCATGGAGAATCGACTAGTTTACCGTTAATCTCATACTATGGTACAGGTAGATTATGGGCTCAAAAGAGAGCTACTAAAAATAAGAAAAAAAGTGAAACTAGCAGATTAAGTGGGTATATAGATTGCTTGGACGCATTCTCTAGCTATAAAGCTTTTACCTCTTGGTATGAGTACATCTGTAAATCAGAATTTGAAAATTATATGGAAGCGTATGAAAATAAAGATATACATTTACTTGCTAACGAATTTAAAGATATCCGAAAATCTCTTCAAGAAGCAGTAAATCAAGTGATACACAGTAATAGTGGTTGGCAAGATATACTCTATAAACAAAAAGCTAAATCAATCATAATGGAACATCAAGAATGTGGAGAGCTGTCTGTTACGCAACTAAGTGATGGTATTCGTAGTATGATAGGTTTAGTAGCTGACATAGCCTATAGAGCTATTAAGTTAAACCCACATCTTAAAAATGCCCCCAAAGAGACATCAGGGATTATTTTAATAGATGAAATAGACATGCACTTGCACCCTAAATGGCAACAGACTGTTTTAACAGACATGATGAAAGCCTTTCCTAAGATGCAATTTATTGTAACTACCCACAGTCCACAAGTTCTTTCAACTGTTAAAAGGGAACAGATTCGTATTCTTGGCGATAATGAAGTGTTTACCCCATCTTCTCACAGCTTTGGCGAAGACAGTTCAGTGTTGTTAGCTGAAATCATGGGTATCTCATCATTACCACCATTGGAAATAGTTGAAAAAAGAAAAGAGTATCAAAGGGTTATTGAAGATAGAGAATATCATACAGCCCATGCGATAGCTCTACGAGAAGAACTCGTAAGTAATTATGGGGAGACAAGTACATTTATAATGCAAACAGATATGTTAATAAGAAAGTTTGAAGCATTAAAAAAAGTTGGTAAGTAGATGCATAAGCTAAATAGACCAACTGAGCCAATAGATCTAAATCAGGCTAGAAGAACCTACAATGGAATTCCTCCTCAGAAGCAAGCATGGAAAGAATTTGATAAAGACGAAGTTAGAGAACAACTTAAAGCAGCTCAAAGTGGCTTATGTGCATATTGTGAAGTTGCATTAAGCAGCAAGACTAATATAGACCATTTTGAACCAAAACATCGTCATTATGCATTAACTTTTGATTGGAATAATCTAGTGCTTTCTTGCGATGAAAAAGGCTCATGCGATAACAAAAAAGGTGGTAAATTTGAACCTTATTGGATTAACCCTTATCTAACAGACCCCATAGGCATGTTTACGTTTTATTCAAATGGTCAAATTGAAGGGACTTCAACAGATGCTCAAAATATGATAAAAGATTTTGGATTAGATTGTCCCAGACTAGAAGGAAAAAGACAAGGTATTTTACATACTTTACAAGAAACAATATTATCATTAATGGACTTTCCTGATGCACTAGAAGCTTATTTGGAAAGTGAGGAAGCCATCATGTTTCCTACAGGATATACACAAGTAATAAACAGAATAACTGGAGCATAATCCGAAATACGTAGTAAATATTCACAAAAAAAATCTCATAATCCCAATATCTTAACGGTATTGGGATTATGCGTGTTAAGCCGCCTGCTGTTCTCTAGGTAAATACCATACCTTATGAGACGCATCCCATCTAAAACCACAGGCTTTAATGCTGTCTTTCTTGTTAAAAATATCATCACCCATCACAATATAGTTATTGCCTTGTTCTAGTACTTGTAGTCCTAGATTATGCAGGGACGTAAATTGATGTTGCGTATGTGCTGAGGGTTGTGTAGGTAATTGGGCTTGTGTTTGTGGCGTTGTCTGACCTTGTGTTTGTGTAGGAGGCTGTATTTGATGGTTTCTACTCTTATCGTAGAGACTATTACCAAATTGATTCCCAAAGCTTCTCATGGCTCGTTTAAGCGCATCTGTGACCGCTTCTTTACCTGCACCTTCATGTGCTTCAGCTAGAGTCTTTGCTATTCCTGTACCAAACCCTACATCTTCTTTAGAAACATGCTTGTTATGGTCTTGACTGTACACCATGAGTCTAATGAGTGCTTTATAGCAGATGACGGTGTTTTGGTTAGCGTTTGTTTCTTGTGATACTTGGGATAATTCACTAATGGTATATGACCAGTTCCCATGACCAAATATCTTATTGGCTGTCTCTATTAAATCAAACCCTTCAAGATAGGAGAGCGTGATATTGCCTTTGACACGGTTCTTGATACGGCTAGGTTCAATGTCATAGGCTAAGGCTTGTTTTTGTTTATCTACGAACATAATGATTTCCTCCTTTATGTTTAGATGGTTTAGGCTGCTTGTTCTAGCAACTCTATCGCTTCATTGTTTACATTGCCACGTTTTGTATTGATTTTAATACGTGCAGGCACTTTTTCTTTTGTCACATTCACTTCTACAAACTTGTCTATCTCATCCATACCCTCTAGGGTAGACATAGCCTCTTTGACTGCTTCTTCATCGACTGTGACTTTGGTGTAGCCCAGTGCCATGAGTGCATGAGGGTCTGTGATGGTGAGTGTGTCTTTTGTTTTTACTTTAGAAGGTGTAATGGTGATGGAAGATATGGCAGTACCATCGATACGGTCGATGCCATACTCCATTAAAACAGAAGCGATAGTCTCCTGTGCAATACTCTTGGCTTCACCCAAACGTTTCTTTAGGTTCTGCATCTCTTTGATGTCTTCACTAAGATAGTCCATCTTGTTCTGTAGCTCTTGGAGTGACATACCAATATAGTCTGCTTTGGCATGGTAAGGCTTGTCACTCTCTAGTACCTCTTTGATATAGGCTGTAAACCACTTCTTTTGAGAAATGGGTGTAAGCTGTTCTATTTCCGTTTGTAAACGGTAGTTGGTTGTTTTCATGGTTGCTCCTTGTGTTGTTATGGGGTATTGTTTGTATTTAGAGGGGTAAGTAAGAAGTAGGATACTATGCTGCTAAAGCCATAGGTTCAGGTGAGATAAGATTTGCCATTGTCTGTGCAGTTGTCCATAACTCTTTATTTAAAGAGAACTGTGCATCTATAGCAGTGATAGCTTTAGACGTAAAGTGTCGTCCTGTAAGCATATTTTTTCCTTTTATCCCTCCTCGTATAATAGACTCTTGAATACGGTTAAAAATAGTCCATAGTGAAGAGTCACCATCTTCGTAACGATGAATCGTTAAGAGTTCATCAGGGTGTATGTTATGCTTTTGTGTATTAAAGCGTAGGTCAATGGCTGCACTGGCTAGGGTACGTTGTTCTATGGAACTTAGCTGTATCTGTTTAAAGAGCTGAATCTCCTCTTCTACTGTTGGCATATAGTTGGTGACCTCTTCGATAGCATGACCTATCTTTGCTTCTTGAAAGCCAGAGTGAATAATAGAGTTTGATACAAAAGTGTGAGAAGGCACAATAAGCATATTGCCACAAACCAATCTCCAATAGGCTAAATCTACTTTAAAAGAAGAGGTACGATTATGAGAGTTGGTTAAAACAATATCTGCATACTCTTCATTGGCGTTGGGTCTAAGCAGATTATCAAGACTGCGAAACTGAATGATATGTTTTTGATAGCCAAGGTTCTCTTGGTTACGTACTTTACTTTCACTTGCCATAATAGGGTAGTACCCTGCATCTCTAAATGTATCCAATACTGAGTGTGTTGGTACAAAAGCATATTTCTCAGAGACACCTTCGATAGGTGTCTCTGAGAAGATGGATGGTGCTGAAGCTCTTAGCTCTGCGTTACTGAGTGGGTTGACTGACATAATTTCTCCTTTGTCTGTGAATATGTGTATACTACGATTTGCTTATATCAAAAGGATTTTCATCCTTTGTATTTATCTTGTCTAATACGAAAGTGGCAATGACAACAGCCAGTGCGATACATTGTGGGATTTTTAACATGGTGTTTCCTTTTTTAGTTGTTAAGTATGCAGATACTTACACATAAATGATATGTGAATGAATAAAAATGGAATAAGAAAACAAGGAAAGAGATATTATTTAATATTAAAATGAGAGTTTATCGTGTTTTTGCTGTGCACATAACTACTAGAACAATTATTGGAATTGGGGAATGAATTAATTTGCAATTTATATGTGTACCCCAATGTGTACCCTGAGACAATATTGAAGAAAGAAATATTTGATAAAAAGTTGTATGATGACGCTCTGGTCGAATGGTGCGGATGAGAGGACTCGAACCTCCACGCCGTAAAGCACCAGATCCTAAGTCTGGCGTGTATACCAATTTCACCACATCCGCATGTGATTGTTTGTCTAAACAATAAAAAGTAGTGGTACACCCATTAGGATTCGAACCTAAGACCCTCGCCTTAGAAGGGCGATGCTCTATCCAGCTGAGCTATGAGTGCACAAAGAATAATAATAAATAAAACTAAATATATTAATGGTACGCCTGAGAGGACTCGAACCTCTAACCCTCAGATCCGAAGTCTGATGCTCTATCCAATTGAGCCACAAGCGCTTCAATTTATAGAATGGTTACTCGATTAATTTCTAATTATGGGGTAGGCGACGGGACTCGAACCCGCGACAACCAGTACCACAAACTGGCGCTCTACCAACTGAACTACGCCTACCATACATAGGACGTTTTTTGAATAAAATCCAAAATACTACGCTAACGCTGTGTTTTCTTCAACAGAAGGTTCACGCGACTAGTCGCTTCCTAAAAGCAATATGTCTACTTATTATTAAATGTTAAATATCTAAATGGTCGGAGTGAAAGGACTCGAACCTTCGACCCCCTGGTCCCAAACCAGGTGCGCTACCAGACTGCGCTACACTCCGTTTTTCCTATATTTTCAAACAGACTCATTTGAAAATGGAGTGCAATTATAGTCAAAAGGTTTCTATTTGTCAATAGATTTGCGAAAAAAAATAAAAAAACTTTATTTTAGAGGCTCTTTACCTCTGAATGAGTATAATATTTCCAACTACAAAATAGGGAAGTGTGATGAATAGTATCTTCGAACAAATCAATAGTATTTTAGGTTCAGTGTTTTTCTTTGACGTATTTTTTGGTCAAGTAGAAGGTTCCACTATGCCTTTTATTGTGGCTTGGCTCATCGTGGGAGGGGTATTTCTTACCTTTCGTTTTGGCTTTATTAATGTACGTATGTTTTCTCACGCTTATAAAATCATCACAGGTCAATACAAAACAGCCGATGACGTAGGAGAAATCACACCTTTTCAGTCATTAACCACTGCACTTTCTGCAACCGTTGGGCTAGGAAATATCGCAGGAGTTGCCATTGCCGTTGCTATTGGTGGTCCGGGGGCTACCTTTTGGATGATACTTGCAGGTTTCTTTGGGATGACACTCAAGTTTACAGAAGTTACCCTCGCTCAACTCTACCGTGAAAAAAGACCAGATGGGCGCATCATGGGTGGAGCGATGCAATATCTCTCCAAAGGACTTGCTTCTAAAGGACATACACAGCTTGGAAAAGTACTTGCCGTTGTCTTTTCTATCTTAGCCATAGGTGGATCATTAGGTGCAGGAAATGCTTTCCAAACTTCACAAGCCATGGGAGCACTTTCTGACAGGGTTCCTTTCTTTGCTACCTACCCTATTGTCTTTGGGTTGATTATGGCTACATTGGTTGGTTTTGTAATTATAGGGGGCATTAAACGCATCGCGCAGACAGCAGAGAAGATAGTGCCTGCGATGGTATTTATCTATTTAGCCGCATCCATATGGATACTCATAGTAAATGCACCTATGGTACCACATGCTATCACAACCATCTTCCATGAAGCTTTTGCCCCTACTGCTGCGGCTGGTGGACTTGTAGGGGTACTTGTACAAGGCTTTAAACGTGCGGCATTCTCTTCTGAAGCGGGTATCGGGTCTGCAGCCATTGTACACTCTACTGCTTCAGTAAAGTACCCTGTACGTCAGGGGATGGTTGCACTTTATGAACCTTTTATAGATACCATCGTTATCTGTACCATGACTGCCCTTGTCATCGTAACCACTGGTGTCTATGATGCACATGGTGCTTTTGCTGACTTGGTTGCTGCCAAACAAGGTGCTGCACTTACTGCTGCGGCTTATGGTACGGTTATCTCTTGGTTCCCCATTATTCTTTCTTTTTCCATCGTACTTTTTGCTTTTTCAACAATGATTTCATGGTCTTACTATGGAGAACGTTCTTGGACATACCTGTTTGGAGAAAAATATACCCTTCTTTACAAACTTATCTTTATCTCATTTACCGTGATGGCATCTGTCACCAGTGCATCTGCTCTGCTTGAATTCTCTGACCTGCTCATACTTTCCATGGCACTGCCTAACCTCATAGGTCTTTATATATTACAAGGTGATGTGAAAGAAAATCTTACAGAGTATTTGAAAAAGTGGAAATCTGGGGAATTAGATAGAGAGTGTATCGCGAAAGGGGTTTGTGAAAAACCCGAATAAAAAAATAGTATAAATCATCCCCTAACATTCTTAGTCGGTTTAGTTTGCTGTAGATTTGCTCTAATGGCGTGTGTGGAGAGAGGAAGCATACATATAGTATGTGACCGAACGCAACGAAGTCATTCGATCAAAGATGCAGTGAAATAAACTAGACTAAGTCAACGCCCTTTTCACCTTTAGCTAAGGCGCCAATGACATAACCATCTGTATTTGCAAGTACTGCATCTACATCTTCTGGTTCAACAACCCATACCATTCCTACACCCATGTTAAAGGCTCTAAACATCTCTTCTTCTGCTACATACTGAGACATGAATTCAAAAATAGGTAAAACACGAATAGCATCTTTGTTTACAATCGCTCTCATACCCTCTGGGAGCACTCTAGGGAGGTTTTCTACGATTCCCCCACCTGTGATGTGGGCTAAGGCTTTTACGTACTGTTTATTGGCTTTGTACTCTTTTACGTAGATACGTGTTGGCTCAAGTAAAGTATCTACCAGTGATTTACCTTCAAACTCTGTATCTAAGTCCATTCCTAGCTTGTCAAAAAAGATTTTTCTTACCAAAGAATATCCATTTGAGTGTACCCCAGAACTTGGCATCGCGATGAGTACTTGTCCCTCTTTTACATTCGCCACTGTGTCCATCTCTGAGCGTTCTGCAATACCTACTGCAAACCCTGCTAAGTCAAAGTCATCATCTGAGTACATCCCTGGCATCTCGGCAGTTTCACCACCTACAAGCGCACACTCTGAACGTCTACAACCCTCAGCGATACCTGCAACCACATCTTTTGCATTTTCAGGAAGAAGTTTTCCTGTTGCATAGTAGTCAAGGAAGAACATCGGTGTACCGTTGTTACAAATGAGGTCATTTACACACATTGCCACAAGGTCGATACCTACAGTATCTAATCGTCCACTTTCTATGGCTACACGTAGCTTTGTTCCTACACCATCTGTCGCAGACAAAATAACTGGTTCTTTGTACCCAGATGGCAATGCATATGCACCTGCAAATGAACCGATGCCTCCAATGACATTACTATCAAAAGTGGACTTTACATCACTTTTTATCGCTTCTACAAACTCATTACCTGCATCGATGTCTACACCGGCATCTTTATATGAAATATCTGACATTAGTTACTATCCTTGGGAGTGTTTTTCATGGCTTCACATGAAGGGAAGATTTTTTTAAGTACGATGAGTCCTGGGCACCATCCGGTAAGTCCTGCGATGACAAGCATAACCATCATCCCAAACTGCAAAAGGAATGCTACTTGAAGCATGAGTTTATCTCCTGCCATTCCCATTCCCGCTAGTCCCAGTACAAAACCTAAAATACTTGCTTGTATTAAACGTTGTATCTTTTCAGCACACATTTAAAATCCTTCAATTAATATTTGCGAATTATAGCTAAAAGTAACTATATTATGAATTGAGCTTTCTTCCCAGCTTTTTTCATTGATAGAGCGCATTTTGGCAAAGCCAAACCTGCTACTCTTCAGCAGAAGGCTCACATAACTAGTTATGTTAAGAGTTAAGTCTGCGACCTAACTTCTCTTCGACTGAGTGCACTTTTTTGCCTAGTCTACCTACAGGTCCTTCACGCCAATCTATTTTAATGGAGCTATAGACGCGTCCACAATCTTTTTGTAACTCTTCATATGCCTGATTAATGACAGCCAATACCTCTTCAACTGTTTCACCCTCTATAAGTGTGCCCATAGGGGTGAGTTGATAGGCTAGTCCACTTTTATCTACAATGTCTAAGACACGTGCGACAAATGCACTTTTACTTTGGGTTTGTTCGGTGGGGAACATACTAAATTCTACTAATGCTGACATAGGGTAATCCTTATAATTCTTTTGGGCTATAATATCGTATGAATAATGAAAAGATGATAATTATCGGGGCAGGGGCTGCGGGTTTGGTGGTGGCTATAACAAAGGCTAGGGCAGGGAAAAGGGTTATTTTACTTGAGCAGAACAACAAAATAGGTAAAAAAATCCTTGTCTCTGGTAATGGAAAATGTAACATTGACAACAAATACATTAACCTAAACCGTTTTCATTCACAAAACCCTGACTTTGTAGCAAACGTCTTAGAGGGCTATGACTTTCCTGCGGTAGAAAAGTTTTTCACATCTCTTGGGCTAGAGCTAGTAGAGGAAAAAGAGGGAAAGATGTTTCCTATGTCTTTGCAATCTTCCTCAGTCGTAGAACTTCTTGAATATGAGGCAAAAAGGGTGGGGGTAGAGATAGTCTGTGACTGTGCCGTCATAAGTGTAGATAAAAAGGGTGGTACCTATAGGCTAGAAACCACACAGGGCACAAAAACCTGTACACAACTTGTCCTAACCTCTGGCTCCCCTGCTGCACCACAGCTAGGAGGGTCTAACTCTGGGTATGCTTTTGCTACAAAGATGGGGCATACGCTTGTACCTCGTCACCCTAGCCTTGTACAACTCTGTTCTGAAGAGAGTTGGGTCAAAGGGTGTGCAGGAGTAAAAGTAGCAGGGATTGCCAAGCTCTATGCCAATGGCGAATACATTACAGAAAAAAAGGGTGATATACTCTTCACCAACTACGGTATATCTGGACTTGCCATACTTGACCTAAGCCGTGAAGTAAGTACCAGACTAGCCAACTTTGACTACTGCGAACTCAGCCTTGACCTCATGCCTGAGTACAGTAAAGAGAAACTTACTAACTTACTACTCCCTAGAATACAAAAGGAGAGTGAAAAGCCCATAGTGTTATGGCTGCAAGGCATCACTAACAAAAAGCTCATACCCATCATCCTAGAGCAATCAAAGAGTAGGGTGAAACTAGAAAAAGAACTAAACAGAAAAGAGATAAACAAACTCGTACACACCATCAAAAATCTCAAACTCTCTGTCAATGACACCAAGGGTTTCAAAGGGGCAGAAGTATCCACAGGAGGCATAGACACTAGCGAAGTAAACCCACAAACCATGGAGTCAAAACTCGTAGACAATCTTTTCTTTGCAGGAGAGATACTCGATGTCGATGGAGATAGAGGAGGGTTTAATTTTCACTGGGCTTGGGTGACGGGGTTGAGAATAAATCAAAATTCAAAGGATTAAAATAATGGAAATAGATACAACAATTAATATATCAATACTTATATCAGCTTGTTTGGCAATAATAGGATGGATGGTAAATAATTATTTTAAACGAAGACATGAGATTGCAAAGAAAAGACTTGAGTATAGACTAGAAACTTTGCACTCAATGATTCAAGCTGATGAATATCTTCAAAAAAATAATAAGCTTGATGACAATGTACTTAAGCAAATAAATATTGCAAGTATTAACTTTCAACTATATGGCTATCAAGATGAAATAGATATTTTAAACTTGTGAGCCACTTGCAGATTCCCAAAGACAACCCACAATTTAAGCTAAATTGAATTTCAAAAAAGCCCTTAAACCCTCATAAATGTTATAATTATCTACCAAAAAAAACAACACTACAAGAACAAACAA
>JALUYL010000078.1 GCA_027012955.1 Sulfurovum sp. | reverse complement strand
TTTGAATCTCAGGATAATTGGAGGTGATAGACATATACCAATACCCATTATATGAAGAGTTCAAGAGTAAAAAGGCAATAAGATAGATGACATAAAAGAGATAATATTTCTCTTTGATTCTAAAATAGAGAAAAAGATTATAGATGAGTAAAGCAATAATACCACCATAAATTAACCCAATAATAAGAGAGTCAAACAGTTGCTCAGATAAAAATGTGGATTCTTCCATGAGTGAAATAGCGATGATGAACGGATCTCTGGTTTTTACTTCTATATAAACTTGGGATTCCCCTGCTTCAAATGGATGTTTAAAGTTGATGAGATAGTGGTCTAGGGTTCTATGATTATAGGGGAGGGCATTTCCTCCTTGATACTTTTTCACTTCACCATTAGCAGAGATGACGGCAATATTGACATGATCTAACCATGCAGGAGTAAAGACAAAAAGTCTTGAAACAGGAGTACTTTTATGGTTTATAACGTTAAATCTATACCAAATAGAGGCATCGGTAAATCCATGACTTGATGCAGGTTTACCTAGTGGCTTAAACATCTCTTTGGGAAGTTTTCTGATATCTGATAATTTCATAGAAGCTGTAGGGTCTTTATAGATAGAAATAGACTTGCCAATATTGTGATGTGAAGATGAAATATCTATACTATGTATAGCGCTACTTGAGATAGAGCTACTTGCCACAAGAGAGGTAGCATAGTAAACATATAACAGTAAAGCTAAAAATATATGTTTCATTGCAATCTTGCCTCATCATCTTACGTTGTGCACATCATAGCAAATTTTTCTAAAAAATCATTGTATAAAGTGCACTATATAGTGAGCATAAGCAAAGGATGTTATGATGCAATAAAAAATGATTGAGAAACCTATGAAAAAAACAGAACAACCTTCACAAGCTATTGAGACATTGGAAGATTTGGCACTCTTGGCAGATTATTCACTTATGGATACTTTAAACTCTGACCCTGAAGCCACAGTAGATGGCATAGACCATGACCCTAGACAGGTTTTTTCTGGGCACTATGTCCCTGTGAAACCAACCCCCATAGAAAATCCTCAGTATGTGGCACACAGTCAGACTTTTTTTGCCCAACTGGGTTTGGCAGATAGCTTGGCACAGCGTGAAGACTTTATGCGTATGTTCTCAGGTGACATGGCTGATGTTCCTGCGCCTATGCGTAAGGTGGGATGGGCTATTGGATATGCGCTTTCCATTTATGGCACAGAGTACACGCAGCAGTGCCCTTTTGGTACAGGTAATGGCTATGGCGATGGTAGAGCGGTATCTGTACTTGAAGCGGTGATACACGGTAAGCGCTGGGAGATGCAACTCAAAGGTGGAGGACGTACGCCTTATTGTCGAGGTGCAGACGGTAGAGCAGTGTTGCGTTCTAGTGTACGTGAGTTTTTGGCACAAGAGCACATGCATGCACTGGGCATACCCACATCACGCTCTTTGAGTCTCTACACCTCGTCTACAGAGAAAGTACAACGTCCATGGTACGCCGAGAATTCTCACTCGACAGACCCTGACATGATGGTACGTGAGGCAGTTGCCATTACAACACGTGTGGCACCGTCGTTTCTGAGAGTAGGTCAGCTTGAACTCTTTGGACGTCGTGCCAGAAGAAATGAACATCCAAAAGCATTGGAAGAGTTAGAAAAGATTGTCCTGCATCTCATAGACCGTGAGTATAGTGAGGAGATAGATACACAGTTATGTACGGTAGATAAAGTGTTGTTACTAGCCAAAGCATTTCGTGCGCGTCTTGCTTCTTTGGTAGCCAACTGGATTCGTGTGGGGTACTGTCAGGGAAACTTTAACAGTGACAACTGTGCAGCAGGAGGATTTACGCTTGATTATGGTCCTTTTGGCTTTTGTGAAGTATTTGACCCAAAATACCAGTCATGGACAGGAGGAGGAGAACATTTTTCTTTTCTTAATCAACCACAAGCAGCCGAGCGTAATTTTCATATGTTTTGTAGTGCCTTACAGCCTCTGTTGTTGGGTGAAAAAAATGCCGAAGAGACACTTGCAGAAATAAACGGTGGTTTTGCAGAAGTGATGCAAAATGAGATGCAAAAAATGTGGGCTTCAAAGCTAGGGCTTACAGACTTTAATGCCATGCTCTTTAGAGAGCTTGCTACACTAATGGTACATACCTCTGTAGACTACACACTCTTCTTCCGTGAACTCTCAGAGGTGCCTCAGAGCATTGAAGCGCTTGAAAAAAGCTTTTATCAGGATATAACCCATCATGAAGCACTGAAAGAACGTTGGGTGTGTTGGTTTGAGCAGTGGCAGGCATTGATTTCTAAAGAGAATAAAGAGGCGTTGTCTCAACAAATGAAACGTGTGAACCCAAAATATATATTAAGAGAGTGGCATCTTGTCTCCGCGTACACACAAGCCAAAGCAGGAAACTATGCATTGCTCAAAGAGTTACAAGAGGTGATGACACAACCTTATGAAGAGCAGTCTAAAGAGATGGAAGCGAAGTACTATAGTCTAAAACCAGAGCATTTTTTTGATGTTGGAGGTATCTCTCATGTGAGTTGTTCTTCTTAGTAATAATGTACTACACAAAGAATACAGACAAACTTTTGTAAAATACATGTACTACTTTCAAGGACTAACGTATGAAACAAAACAAATTGTTATTTTTTTCTTTATGGATGCTGTTTAGCTCTACACTTCTTATGGCAGGAGATGTTGAGACTCAAAGCACGATGACCATCATCCTAGGGGCTTTTGTCTCAGGTGTACTACTGACGTTTACGCCTTGTGTGCTTCCTATGGTGCCGATAGTTTCTAGCATCATCGCAGGGCAGGGTGAAGATGTGACGAAAACTAAGGCGGTAATGTTGGCTGGGGCGTATGTTTTTGGTACAGCAGTGACGTATGCCATTATGGGTGCATTGGCAGGGGCTACAGGTGAGCAGTTACAGTCGTATTTTCAAAATGTCTGGGCGATAGGTGCGATGACTTTAGTCTTTGTGCTGATGGCTCTCTCTATGTTTGGACTTTTTACCATTCAGCTTCCCTCATTCATACAGTCTAGACTCAACGCTGAGTCTCAAGGTATGAAGGGTGGTAGTTTTATTCCTGTCTTTTTACTAGGTATGGTTTCTGCGCTTATTTTGGGTGCATGTGTTTCTCCTGTACTGATCTCTTTTCTTTCCGTAGCTATCTCAACTTCAGATGCAACACTGGGGGCTCTAACGATGTTCTCACTAGCACTAGGTATGGGTGTTCCACTTATACTATTGGGCTTTGGAGCAGGATTTTTGGTACCCAAAGCAGGTATGTGGATGGACAAGGTTAAGTACTTCTTTGGTGCACTGCTTTTAGGTGTAGCCATAGAGATATTCTCTAACCTTGAACTGGTCAATCCTCTTTTCCTTTGGGGAACGTATGCTGTAGGTATTGCAGTCTATTTAGGCGCGACACAGGCAATCAATGCAGAGAGTAACGGTTGGGCTAAGCTTCAAAAGGCAGTGGCAACTGTGCTTCTTATCTGGGGTACTATCCTCATGGTAGGTGCAGGGTATGGAGAGTTAGATATTTGGCATCCTCTGCCTAAAACATCTGTGACAGTCGTAGGTGGTAGTAGTGATGGAAAAACAAAACTCTCTGGAGATATGCCATTTGAAGAGATAGCCAATATAACGGCGTATGACATCAAAAGACGTCAGGCGATGGATGAAGGTAAAACGATGATACTTTTCTTTCATACTGATACCTGCCCCGTCTGTAAACACTTAAGGGAGACTACCTATAAAGATGCACGTGTGCAGAAAATGCTTAAAGATAAATATGTTGCAGTCAGTGTAAACATTAGCGATAAATCAGATGAAAAAATAGCGGTACTTAAAAAGAAATTTCAAGTCTTTGGACCTCCCGGTTTTGTATTTGTCAATAGTGACGGCGAAGTGATGGAAGATGAAAAGTTTTATGGTTACCAAGAGCCAAACGAATTTTATGATACACTCGACTTAATAGCAGAATAATCAAGGATTAAAATGACTAAAATAATAAAAACAGGGATAGCCTTAACGCTGTTTCCTTTAATGATGCAAGCCTCTGAATATGTAGTGAAAAATGGTGCATTAAGTGTAGATGCCACCATTGCAAAAATAGAAAAGATTATAGACGCTAAAAAAGGTTTGGGTGTTTTTACTATCATCGACCATAAAAAAGGTGCAGATAAAGTTGGACTAGCACTAGACGATACTAAAGTCATCTTGTTTGGTAATCCTAAGATGGGAACAAAACTCATGCAAAAAGACCCACTCACCGCACTTGACTTACCCATAAGAGTATTGGTTTACAGTGAAAATGGTACAACCAAAATAGTCTACCGTGACCCACAGACATGGAGTAAAAACTTCAAACTAGAGGGCTCTAAAATGGTTGGTAAAATGACCAAAGCCTTAGATGCCATTACTACTAAGGCTTCGCAGGAGTAGATTTAGCTATTTTTTACCTAAGACACTATGGGTTATTGTATTGTAAATATTCTACTAGATCATCAACTTGCTACAATAAACAAAATTATACGAAAGAATGAGTATGCATTTAGACCTAACCCAAGGCATCATCAAAGAACATATGTTTAAGCTTGCCGTGCCTGCAGTCATAGGATACTTTTTTCACACGATGTTCAATGTCACTGACACCTTTTTCGCAGGGTTCATTTCTACACAAGCACTAGCAGCGCTTTCTTTGTCTGCCTCGGTGTTCTTTATGGTACTTGCGATAGGCGTAGGTATGTCTGAGGCAGTGACTTCTTTGGTGGGAAATGCCTTAGGGAAAAAGGACTTAGTTAGAGCACAGCACATCGCACTAAATGCTATGGTGTTTGCCATCTTTTTATCTATCCTTCTTTCCATCGCTGGTATTTTGTCTGTACCTTATCTTATAGAAGCATTGGGTGACCCGTCTTATGTACAAGAGACGTTAGACTATATCAATCTCATACTGTATGGGGCAGTATTTTTTATGGGAGCGTTCTTTTTTAATGCCATGCTTAATGCAGTAGGAGACACTAAGGCATTTCGTAATGTACTTATAGTGACGGCTTTTTTGAACATTTTACTTGATTATGTGTTTATTATGTCTTTCGATATGAAAGTACAAGGTATCGCACTGGCAACCATCATCTCCGAAGCCATAGTAATGTTGTACCTCATGTATAGAGTAAGCCAGACCAAGCTTTGGTGTGGGCTTGGGCAGTTCAAGTATGATAGCAAGGTCATAAAAGAGATAGCCAAACAAGGTTTACCCCCTAGTGTCAATATGTTTATGATGGCATTTGGGATGTATATCATCACCTATTTTGTTGCACCTTTTGGTAAAGAGGCGGTAGCAGCCTTTGGGATAGGTATGCGTATCGAACAGATATTTCTGATGCCAGTCATCGGACTCAACATTGCAACACTAGCCATCGTCTCACAAAACAACGGAGCTAAAGCTTTTGGACGCATTTTACCAACGGTGCATTTAGGTATACGTTATGGATGGGTTATGAGTACAGTGGGGGTTAGTGCATTTTTACTCTTTGCGGAGTTTTTTTCTTCCTTGCTCACTTCAGATGCTTTGGTCATAGAACAAACAGCTCTGTATTTACGCATATCGGGTGTGGCTAGCTATGCATTTGTAGTTATATTTATCTACATTGCGATGCTTCAAGGCATAGGCAAACCCGCAGTCATTATGCCCGTAAGTATCTATAGACAAGTCCTAGCACCTGTTGTAGTGTTTAGTACTTTGGCATGGTTAGGTTGGAGTATATTATCTTTATGGCTAGGCTTGGATGTGATTATCTTCTCATCAGCCTTGTTTTTATGGTGGTATGGTGAGAAGAAGTTAGAAATGCCAATGGAGATAAAAAATGACGATTAGATTTGAACATTCAAACTAGAACAAAGCCTCTCTGTATTAAACTGCCACAATTAAGATAAAAGGCATACTCCTATGAATAAAGACTTACCATTACTTGAAGCAGACAGACCAGACATTATTACAACAGAGATAGACGCTATAAGTTTCTACCGTAAAATGGACACAGAGGCTACTGTAGCACAGATGATAGAGGGTAAGTATGTGCTTGTAGAAGAGTTTTATAGCAATGGCTTGCAAGTTTTAAACGCACTAAGAAAAAATCTACTACTTAAACATAAAGATAAAACTTTTCAAGGACAGCGTGATTATCGTGCTGCGTACCAAAAAGCTTCGCATAGACTACTGCTTAAAGTTACAGACAACAAACTTGTCGTGAAAAAGTCTCCAGATACTGGTTGGTTGGAGTTATTATACCCTGATGTATCGGAATTTTATATCTCTTTTCCTGACATTCAAGGCATGAACAGTTCATGGCAGTGGTATGAAAAAGGTATCGAGGTTAAAACGCTTGGCATTACGCTGAAGCCTTACTACAATACCTATTTTCCTACACGTTTTGACCATTTGAAACTTTTTGATAAATGGCTCAAAAAGTATGAGGGTTCAAAAGAAAATGCTATAGAAATAGGTGTAGGGTCTGGTGTATTGTCTTTTCAGCTCATTCAAAATGGTTTTAAAAACATCTTCGCAACAGATACCAATAAAAATGCCATCATAGGCGTGTCACAAGAGAGTAAACGCTTGGGCTATGAAAAGCATATGACGCTAAGTCATGGTGATTTGTTTGAAAACTGTGATGTAAAAGCTGACTTGATAGTGTTTAATCCTCCTTGGTTACCTGCAAAGCATCAGTTAGAAGAGGGCATAGACAAGGCGATGTACTATGAAGAATCGCTATTCCCAAGGTTTTTTGAGCAAGCCAAAGAACACCTAGCACCTGAGGGTAAAATAGTACTTATATTCTCTAACTTAGCTGAAGTTGTAGATGAAGAAAGCACACATCCCATCATAGAAGAACTACGAAACCATAAGCGTTTTAGAAAAGAGTTACACCTTAGACGTGACGTAAGAGCATCGTCCAGAAGAACAAAACGTAGAGATGCTAGAGATACAGAAAAGGTTGAGTTGTGGGTGTTGTCAGCCAAATAAAATAAAATAACAAACCCAAATCACGAAATAGAGATTCCTCCCTCTAAATAATCAACCAAAAACCAAACACTTGATAAAAATGGAGATATTGTTTTGGACATATATATGTAAATCTTGAAAAATATTATTGAAGTAGGTA
>JALUYL010000077.1 GCA_027012955.1 Sulfurovum sp. | reverse complement strand
ATCTTGAAAAAATGGTATTTCTTACTCAGGGTAGTAACTTTGCATAGAAACACCACCTGCCTCTCGTCTATTGATTCAGAGTTAGTGATTTTTTAGGATGTGGAAAATTCTATTTCGTGATTTGGGTATTTTTTTAAATAAGCCATTGCCGTAGAGATAATGTCATCATCATCTTTCGAGTTCGATTTTAATTGTACTCTTTCTACACCCTCTTCTCTAAATTCAATGAAGACATTCTCTCCATATGATGAGACTTTAGAGATACCTTTTTCACGCGCAAGCACCTTCATAACTATGACATCGATGAATTGGCGGGTAATCGTATCTAACTTACCAAATCTGTCTGCTATTTCAGACTCAATTTCATACACTTCTCCCGTAGACTCACAAAGTGAAAGTCTTCTATAAAGTTCTAAACGTAATCTATCCTCTTCTATCAACTCTTCATTCAGGTATGCATCAATAGAGAGTTTCATATCGATGTTATGGGCGACTTCTTTGTCTTGTCCTGAGAGTTCCTTAATAGCATCTTCAAGCATACGCAGGTAAAGTGAATACCCTATCTGTTTGATATGTCCAGATTGGGCTTCACCGATGATATTTCCTCCTCCACGTATCTCAAGGTCATGGAAGGCAAGTACAGCTCCACTTCCTAAGTCTGAGTGAGATTCCAGTGCCAGCAGACGTCGTTTGGCATTGTCTGTCAAACGCTCTTTGTCCGTCACCATAAAGTAACAGTACCCCTCTTTGCCTCCACGACCTACACGTCCACGGAGCTGGTGCAGGTCGGCGATACCAAAGTTGTCTGCGCCATCGACTATCATCGTATTGGCATGAGGCATATGTATCCCAGACTCTACGATGGAAGTAGAGAGCAGTACATCATACTCCCCATCTTCAAATTTCATCATCTCATCTTCTGTCTCTTTAGCAGAGATTTTGGAATGGAGTACGGCTATGCGAAGTTTAGGGAGTATCTCTAAAAGTACTTTTTTCTTCTCTTCTATGCCTGCAATAGAGTTAAAGACATAAAATATCTGTCCACCTCTACGCATCTCTCTTAAAATCGCTTCTTTTATCACTTTGTCATCATACGATTTCACAAAGGTTCTTACACCTAAACGCTCCGTAGGAGGCGTAAGGATTTCAGAGAAAGATTTGACATCTGACATAGCAAGGTTGAGTGAACGAGGGATGGGTGTAGCAGACATAGAGAGTAGATGCACATCGATAGCTATCTCTTTGAGTGCTTCTTTTTGTTTCACCCCGAATTTATGTTCTTCATCTATGATAACAAGGGCTAAATTTTTAAACTTGGCTTTAAGTAGCGTATGCGTTCCTACCACAACATCGATAGTCCCCTCTTCTAAGCCTCTAAGTGTGAGTGTTTTCTCTTTGGCTGTAGAAAATCTATCAAGTTTTGCCACTTTGATACCATGATTATAAAAACGTTCTTTGAATGATTTATAATGCTGAGAAGAGAGTAGTGTTGTAGGGGCTATCATCATCGCCTGATACCCATTTTTTACCGCCACAAACATCCCATTCATCGCCACTTCTGTTTTACCAAACCCAACATCTGCAGAAAGCAGTCTATCCATCATCTTACCCGATGCCATATCATCCAACATATCATTAATGGCACGTTCTTGGTCTTCGGTATGTACAAACCCTGCTTCAGACATAAAGATGGCATGCTCTTCCATGTTTCGTTTGAGTTTGATACCTTTTTTTAGATGTCTCTGTGCAGAGAGGTTGATGATTTGTGAAGCAATGGCAAAAAGTTTCTCTTTGACTTTGGCTTTTAACTTTTTAAAGCTGGCTTTCCCCATACGGTCAAGTACTGGTAAAGCACCACCTTCAGCCACATAACGGTCTATCACTTCAAGACTCGACACAGGAATAAGCAAGGCATCTTCATTTTGATAATGCATCACCACAAACTCTGAGAGTGACCCCAGTATCTCACGTTTTTCTATCCCTTTAAAAATCCCCACACCATAGTTCTCATGCACTACATAGTCACCCGGTTTGAGTTCATCTAAGATAATAGAGGCTTTTTTTACTTTTTTACGTTTGAGTGGTTTATTGAGAGAGAGGATGAGCCTGTCTGAGCCAAGAAGATTAACAATCCCCTCTTGATAGACAAACTCTATATTTTCAAATGAGTGTAATTCAGAGCCTCTGACGATACTCTCATTCTTGGCGATAATAGTTATCTTTTTCTCTTTATGTGACTCTAAAAGGTTGTTAGGATTGACGGCTTCAAGGTCACGATATTTAGAGCCCTCAGGAATGACAGGGAGTAAAAAAGATTTACGTGGGACTAGAGGTTCGGTCAGTTCATAGACTTCTTTAAGTTCTTCATCCAAGTTGGATGCCCATACGCCTGAAAACTGCTCTAACGCACTTTGCCCTAAGTCTTCCAAATGCCAAAGTCCTAACGCATCTATATCTTTGACAAAGGTATCATAATGACTGCGTTCACATCTATTTTTGAGTACCTCATACTCTGCTTCATCTAAAGCTAAAAAAGCAGGAGTGAAAGTAAGTTCTTCTAGTTCTTCACTCACACGTTTTTGTGTACCTTCATCATAATGCTGTATCGTTTCCACCTCTTCATCAAAAAGAGAGATACGATACGGTTTCTCTGCATCTATAGGGTAAATATCTAGTATGTCCCCACGAAATGAAACTTCACCACGCTGTGCTGCAATGTCTGTAAAGTGATAGCCCCATTGGTACAGTGTATCTTTGAGTTCTTGGAGTTTAAGTGTTTCACCAAACTCTATAGTCTGAGACGAAAAATATTCTGGTTTTGGGAAAGGTATGAGTAGTGTTCTAAGTGGAGAGATAAGTACTTTTTTCTTAGTGCTTTGATGAAAAGAAGCCAATTGTAAAAAAAGTAACTGTACATCTTCTGCATACGCACGTAAATCTTCACCTGCACTCACACGTAAGTCTGGTAAGACAAAAGTATCAAACCCAAGTAGCACTGCAACATCTCGTACTTGTATTGCCTCTTTATCATCATTACAGATGAGAAGTTTGGCTTCACTTAGTGTCTCTAGGTATTCATAACTATTACTTTGGTACATTATTCTCACTTTTTGGTGCGATGGCAATCGCCCCCTACATATTTCTTTGTTTTAAAAATGCTTCTACAACATAAAAAGAACCAAAAACCAAATAGTTTTCTTCTTCTTTTATTTCATTCTTAAAGTAACTATATTCCAAACCTACGGTTTGCAACGCTTTTTCTATCTCTTCTAACGTCGTCGCACGTTGTGACTCAATCTCAATAATCTCTACACGTTTGACTTTAGGTTTAAGCGTTCTTAACACCTCTTTATAATCTTTGTCGTCCAAAGAGTTATAGATGAGTACTACTTCTTTATCTAAAGCTTTTTCTATGGCACGTGCAGCTAAAGGATTATGCCCTACATCAATGCGGATATTGTCTGTCAAGGCATAAAAACGTCCGAAAAGCTCTAAAGTTTTTAAATCATTCATATCATACTTAATATTTAAGATATTTAGAGCTTCTAAAGCAATACTGGCATTAATGATTAGATAATCTGCCCAAGCTTTTGTCTTAGCTATGGATGCAAGTGTAGGGTCGATAAAATCGACCATATGCTCATTGTTTTGATTGGTCGGTTTCATCGACCCTACAGTCAATAAAGTTGCACCTCTATCATTTGCAATCTCCTTCGCCACCTCAACCACCTCAACATAAGACTGTGGTGCTAATAATGCTTTTTTTTGAATACTACGTATCTTTGTAGAAGCTATCTCTTCTATCGTCTCACCCAAAAACGCCTGATGGTCTATGCCGATGGGAGTAATGATACTTAATTCTTTGTCACATACATTGGTCGCATCAAACTCACCCCCAAGCCCTGCTTCAAGTACCATCAAATCATACTTTTCAAAGACGACAAATGCTAAAAGTGTTGTGTACTCAAAGTAAGAGAGTGCATCAGACATCTCTTTACCTAAAACAGCAAAAAGTCTTTGATGTGCACTTTCCAAAACCTCATCAGAAACATCCTTTCCATCTATCCAAATACGTTCATTGAATTTCAAAATATGGGGTGAAGAGTAATGCCCTACACTCATTCCAGACTTATATGCCAAATGCGCTAACATTCGCCCAGTTGAGCCTTTACCATTGGTACCTACAATATGCACTGTTCTGGGGTGTGTTATGTGTGGTTTAAGTAGTGCATAAGCGTCATGTACACGCTTATGGTCTATCTCTTTGTAGTAGAGATGTTTATGGTCTAAAAAGTCATGAATGCTTTGCATTATTTACTCTTGTCGAGCATTCCTCTTGCACTCACGTATGCCAAAAACTCATCTAAAGCTTTTTCCAACCCTTTACGTATCGCTTCGGTTCTTAAGGTCGAAGATGTGAGTGACGATGCCTGAATATCTGACTCAACGATACTTGAAATATCTTTACTCATTTTTCCATCTTTTGTCACCATATCGAAGTGTACATGTATATTTGCTCTATACCGTGTCACATATCCATCTTTATACGCCAAAGGATAGTAACTACTTCCCGTGTACGCAATGGTGATTTCACTCTCCGCCTCTTCTTTGGATGTCACACGACCTTTAAAACGTGTATACACAAGACGATTCATCTCATCTTTCACAAAAGGGGCATTTTCTGGCTCTACCCTATCAACCTTTACTTTCACATATACCGTGTCAGAAAAAACATTTCTTATCAAATGAGAAGACGGTTTATAGCCACAAGCAGTCAAAACAAGCAAAAGCCCCATCGTAGATAATATTCCTCTCATTTTCTCTCCTTATTTCATGCTGGTTTTACAGCTAAATTTACCAGTTTATTAGGTACGACTATCTCTTTAACTATCGTCATTCCCTCTAACCATTTTGCCCCTGCTTCTTTTGCAGCAGTTAGAATTTCATCATTACTCGCAGATGGACTCATCTCAATCTCTGTACGCTTTTTACCACCAATCATCACCATGTAGGCAATACTGTCTTGCACAAAAACTTCTTCTTTTACTTCCAACTTCGCACCCAAATTTTCTCTTGCAAACAACATTTCAGAAAGTTCCGTTGTCACATGCGGGATGATAGGTTCTAAAAGGTTCAACATAATATACATCCCCTCTGTCCACACATCTTCATTATCTTGTTTATCAAGTGCATTAAGTGCTTCCATACAAGCTGCAATAAGCGTGTTAAACGCAAATGTTTTTTCATAGACATCTGTAGATTTTGGTAAAGCTTCATACACTTTTACTCGTGCGAGTTTTGATTCTTTGCTTAATGTACTTTGATCTATATTTGGCAAAGTACTACCTGTTACTTTCTCTTTTCTGTCATAGAGTTTTTTAATGAACCTAAACGCACCTTCAACAGCAGAGTCATTCCACTCAAGTTCTTTGGCAGGAGGTGCAGCAAAAAGGGTAAAGAGACGTGCTGTGTCTGCACCATACTTTTCTACCAAGGCATCAGGGTCAACGGTATTCCCTTTAGATTTAGACATCTTCGCACCATCCATAAGTACCATACCTTGTGTAAGCAGGTTCTCAAAAGGCTCATCAATGTCGTGGTACCCAAGGTCACGAAGTACTTTGGTAAAGAAACGTGCATACAACAAGTGCAAGATAGCATGCTCTATCCCACCGATGTACTGGTCTACTCCTAACCAATAATTGGCATCTTCTTTGTCTATACCTACTTTATTCCACTTCTTAGGGTTCGTTGCATAACGGAACTGATACCAACTAGACTGCACAAAAGTATCTAAAGTATCTGTCTCACGTCTGGCATCTTTACCACACTTAGGACAGGCACAGTTTTTCCATGTTGGGTGATTTTCCAGTGGGTTCCCTTCACCCGTTATCTCTACATCTTCAGGTAAAGCAATAGGCAAATTCTCCACTTTTTCAGCAACAAGCCCACAGTCATCACAATGTACAAACGGAATAGGTGCACCCCAGTAACGCTGACGTGAGATACCCCAGTTTCTTAGCTTATAATTAGTAGTACCTTTACCCACTTCTTTGGCTTCGAACATCGAGATAATCTCTTTTTTTGCATCTACATTTGGTATGCCTGTAAACATATCAGAGTTTTCCAAAGTACCCTCAGCGGTATAAGGCAATTCCTCTCCACCAGCAATCACACGTTTAATCGGCAAGTCATATTTCGTAGCAAACTCAAAGTCTCGCTCATCATGTGCAGGTACAGACATCACCGCACCACCACCGTAAGAAGCCAATACGAAGTTTGCTGTCCATACAGGTATCTCTTCACGTGTAAGTGGGTGAATGACGGTAAGCCCTAAGTCATACCCCTCTTTTCCCTCTTTGGCACGTTCTATCTCTGTCATATTTGTAATAGTAACTATTTTTTCTGCAGTCTCATTGTCTAGTAAATTATGGTCTAAAAGGTACTTGGTAATAGGATGTTCAGCTGCCAATGCAGAGTAAGTCACCCCAAAAATAGTATCTGGACGTGTAGTAAACACAGTAAACTTCTCAAATTTTCCACCAAGTTTTGCTTTACTCTCTTCGCTCAGTTCAAACTCAAACTCAAGCCCTTGTGATTTTCCTATCCAGTTTTCCTGCATCGTAAGCACTTGGTTTGGCCATTTACCCTCAAGCTGTTTCAAATCACCCAGCAAATCATCTGCATATTTAATGATGTCTAAGTAATACCCTGGCATCTCTTTAAGCTCAACAGGATTGTCACAACGCCAACAGCACCCTTCTTCTACCTGCTCATTGGCAAGTACCGTATGACAGTCCTCACACCAGTTTACAGTCGTAGATTCACGATAAAGTAAACCCTCTTCAAACATCCTAATGATGAACTCTTGTTCCCACTTCGTGTAGAGCTCATCACAGGTAGCAAACTCACGTGTTTTAGAGAAAGAAAGTCCAAGTGTATTAAGCTCTTTTCTCATATAATCTATGTTTGAGTATGTCCAGTCTTTTGGGTGTTTACCATGTTTAATGGCAGCATTCTCAGCAGGCATACCAAAGGCATCCCAACCAATAGGGTGAAGTACGTTAAAGTCTTGTTTTCTATAGTAACGCGCAAATGCATCACCGATAGCATAGTTTCTCACATGCCCCATGTGTAGTCTACCACTAGGAAAAGGAAACATAGAAAGTATGTATTTCTTCTTTCTTGTTAAAGCATCATCAGGTTCAAAAGCCTTCTCATCATCCCATTTTTTCTGCCATTTGGCTTCAATCTCATTTGGATTGTAACTCATATTTTCTCGTCCTTCTCACACCACTCGTTCCCAACGTCCTCGTTGGGAACGCATATTTTGACTATGATATGGTGGTTAATTTAATTGAAAGGATTATAGCTAAGATGGGGTTAGATGCTTCTGTAGGATGTTGTGCCTTCACAACACCCTACTGGGTTTTATAATTCCATATTATGAGGATCAACATTATCATAATTTATAATGTCTTCTGCCTCTGTACTCTTTGGACTTGAGCTATCATGTAATCTACTTAATTTAATCATTGCAAAAATTGCACCTAAAAAAGGTATTAGAATTATCCAAAATATTTTAAAAAACTTTTCTTCTATCTCATAAAATATATCTTCATTAATCACTAAAATAATAGCAACTAAATCCAACATTCCTAAAAAAGCATAGAAATATAACATTTACTTCTCCTTTTAAACGAACTACCCAAACGTATTACACTGACGAATATCACCACTCTTCAACCCTCGTCTAAACCACTCTAAACGTTGTTTTGAACTTCCATGAGTAAAAGCATCAGGACGCACAGCTCTTCCTGCTTCTTTTTGTAAGGTATCATCTCCTATGGAACTTGCTGCTCTTAGGGCTTCTTCTACATCACCAGCTTCGAGTATATTAAACTGCTTATGTGCAAGATTTGCCCATGCACCGGCATAACAGTCTGCTTGAAGTTCTACTTTCACCTGTAAGGCATTGGCTTTTTTAGAACTTCCACCCCAACTCTGTTTTGCTTTTTGTACTTTGGCAAGTGTGCCTTGCATGTTTTGTATGTGGTGCCCTATCTCATGTGCGAGTACATAGGCTTGTGCGAAATCACCTGGTGCGCCATGTCTCTTTGCCAACTCATCAAAAAAGCTTAAATCAAGATAGACTTTTTGGTCAGCAGGGCAATAAAAAGGACCCATCTGTGCAGACGCATGCCCACAGCCACTTCTCGTACTCCCACGGTAAAGCACCATCACAGGTTCTCTATATCCACGTAACTGTTTTTTCCAAATATCTTCAGTGCTCGCCAAGACTTTTTTGATGAACACTGCTTGTTTTTCATCTTTTGCTTTATCTACAGGGCGCGACACAGAGCTGCCACCCATTCCGAGTAATGCCAAAGGATTGTACCCCATCATATATGCACCTACCCCTGCAGCGATGAGTAACATACCAAATTTAGAACGAAGTAGTGGCTTTACTATAGGCCACAACATCATCATCGTTCCCATAGAAGGCAAGCCTCCCCCACTACGCCCTGACGTGGCTCTTCTATCGTCTACATTTCTACTTTCGCGTTCATCACCCATACGCATATCAACTCCTTCTCTTTCCCGATATTTATTATCTCAATTATACCAACCAAAAGTAAAAATCTACTACAATATTGGTACTTATTTATATAGGAGATTATGTGTCATTAGCCTTAGCAAGAAAATACAGACCTGCCACCTTTGATGACCTCATAGGACAAGAAGCAGTCTCACAAACGCTCTCACTTGCACTCGATGGCAACAGACTCTCTCATGCCTACCTCTTTTCTGGACTTAGAGGTTCAGGTAAAACTTCTACCGCACGTATCTTCGCTAAAGCACTGCTGTGTGAACAAGGTGCGACCTCTCATCCATGTGGAGTATGCAGCCACTGTAAAATGGCGACAGACAATTCGCATATGGACATCATAGAGATGGATGCAGCTTCCAACCGTGGTATCGACGATATTAAAGACCTTATAGAACACACCAAATACAAACCAAGCTCAGCACGTTACAAAATTTTCATCATCGATGAAGTCCATATGCTGACCAATCAAGCCTTTAATGCTTTACTTAAAACACTGGAAGAACCACCAGATTTTGTAAAGTTCATCTTGGCAACGACTGATCCTTTAAAATTGCCTGCGACTATTCTTTCGAGAACACAGCATTTTAGATTTAAAAAAATACCACAAAATCTTGTACTCAAACACCTAGAACACATTTTAGACCTTGAAGCAATAGGGTATGAAGTAGAAGCCTTAGACATCATCGCACGTTCTGGTGCAGGAAGTCTAAGAGACTCTCTCACCCTTACTGACCAAGCCATAGTCTACTCTAAAAACTTTGTAGATGTAGCTACCGTAACAGGGATGCTTGGCATCATCGAGCCTAGCCACTTGGAAACCTTACTCAATGATATTATGGCTAAAGATACTAGTAAGCTTTTAAGCTTCATCAACATGGCACGAGACTATGAAGCAGAGATGATTCTTGATGAGCTAACCCTTTACCTAAAAGATTTACTCCTCTCAAATCAAGGGAAACTTAGCCCCATGATTATCGAACGTTTTTTTAGAGTCATCGCTGAGTCAAAAGCCTTGCTTTCTTTAGGAAGTGATGGAGAATTTGTCCTCTCACTGGCACTATTTAAAATGATGGAGTCTTTACAAATCAAAGACATAGACACCATGATACGAGGACTTGAAAATGAGCTCAAAGGTGTTGAAGTCTCTGAAATCATGGTCACTTCACCTACCCCTGATGTCTCAGCCCCTGCTGAAGTCATCACCATTACGCAAGATGAGATAGATACTTCTTTACCGACCCCTATTACGAAAGAAGAACCTGAGGTAACAACCACTCCAACCCCTATAGTTGAAGAGCCCATTGAAGAACCCGTTAAAGAAAGTACAACAGAGCCTGAAAACATAGAGACAGCCTTAGTCACTGAAGAGATTAAGGTAATCCCTGAACCTATAGTTGAAGAAGAAATAACGGTTGAACTTATCAAAGTAGAACCTGTTCCTACACCACCAGCACCCGTTGTACCAAAAGTAAACCCACATCAAAAAACCTTTGATGCACTTGTCAAAAAGATTTACGATAGAGACTATGACTTGGGTACTTGTTTTGAGCGTAACATTAGCTTTGAAAGTTTTGAAGACAACAAACTTACATGGGGTTCACACGCAGATGGCGATGACAAAAAACTGCTCATCACACACTGGGGTCTCATAAACATGTTTGTCAAAGACACCTTTGGTTTTGAAACCAAGATTGTCAATGTAGCTAAAAAAAAAGTAGTTAATACTCCTGAAGTTACGCGTAGGGTGGATTCATCCACCACAACAAACCCTCCACATGCTGACGCAGACACAAGTTCTATGCTAGAAGAGATAGAGATGAAAAGCTCATGTATCTCCCCTGAAGCAGGAGACACAGAAGCCGCAAAAGAGAAAGACCCTTCAACACTACTTCAAGAACCGATGATAAAAGAAGCCATAGCCCTTTTTGACCCTAAAAAAGTACGTATAAAGAAAAATATGTAGGGGCGATTGCTATCATACCAATGAAGATATACAAAAATTAAAAGGTGCGATAGCAATCGCCCCCTACTCCATCCAAGCCTCAGTCACTATCTTAGGTTTGTCATCATGTATTTTTATCTTCTGTGCACCTACACAACGTCCATTATCATCTAACTCAAAAATAAGCATTTGAAAGATGGCTTTACATTCATCAGGTACATCATAATGCCCTCCTAACGAGGTTAAAAAACGTCGCATAGGTACAGCATCATCCATACCTATCACACCATTACGACAACCAGTAAGCCCCACATCTGTTACATAACAACAGCCATCAACTACCTGTAAATCATCGGTAGCCACATGCGTATGCGTACCAAGTATGGCAGAGATATCATTTTTAAGCATTTGACGCAAAGCATTTTTTTCTGAACTTGCCTCCGCATGCATATCTATGATGATGTGTTTTATATGTTGTGCTTTAAGCTTTTTAACCTCTTTAACTATCATCGTAAAGGGGTTATCTACCATAGGCATAGTGTAGTGCCCCATAAGGTTGATAATGGCTAATTCATGCCCTAGAAGTGTTGTCCGATACAGACCTTCACCTGCTGTCTCTTTAGGGTAATTGATAGGACGAATGAGCGGATATCTATCAAACATCTCCAGTATCTCTTTTTTATCAAAAGAGTGGTTTCCACCTGTCATCATGTCAACCCCGTAACCAAGGAGTTCTATACAGTTTTTTTCAGTGAGTCCAAAGCCATGTGAGGCATTTTCATAGTTGGCTATAGTAAAGTCAATGAAGTGTTCTTGTTGTAGCCTTTTAAGGTGTCGTTTGAGCATCAAACGACCAGGTTTGCCTACGATATCGCCTATAAATGCAATTTTCATTTTTATACCTGTAGGGGGTGATTGCCATCACACCAATAAACATTCATAAAATTTATTTAGCTTTCCCTGCAAAAGGCAAAAGTGCAGAAGCCCAAGTAAGCCCTCCACCGAAAGTATCAAGTAGCATAAGTTCTCCATTTTGAAGTCTACCCGACTCCCAAATGTCATTAATTGCCATAGGAATAGAAGCTGCCGAAGTGTTACCGTATTTACCCACAGTAAGCACTACTTGCTCCTCTTTCATCTTAAGCGCATCGCCTACTGCTTTGATGATGCGGTAGTTTGCTTGGTGAGGGATAAAGTGAGGAATATCCTCGGAGTTTATCTCATTTTTAGCCAGTATTTCTTTCACATCTTTTGTGAGTGTTTTGACTGCAAGTTTAAAGGTTTCATTTCCTTTCATTTGCACAAAGTTCAGCCCTTCATCTATCACTTTTTGGCTCACAGGATTGATACTCCCTGGCGCTGGGGTCACCAAGAAGTCAGCATACGAACCATCTGCACTGGCATGTACATCGACAAAGGCTTCTTCTTTCTTATTTGTAGCAGAAATAATCGCAGCACCGGCACCATCACCAAATAAAATACACGTACTTCTGTCAGTATAATCGACAATCGAAGAAAACTTTTCTGCCCCAATAATCAGTACATTCTTTTTCATACCAGACTCAACAAATGCCTTCGCCACAGTCAACAAATAGACAAATCCACTACATGCCGCTGAAATATCAAAAGCCTGTACATTATTAATGCCTAATTTATCTGAGATAATACATGCCGTAGAAGGCATGTTAAAATAGTCAGGTGTTACGGTAGCACAAAGCACTAAGTCAATGTCTTCTTTAGATACATCTGAACGCTCTATCGCTAGTTCTGCTGCCTTAGCACCCATATCACTCGTTACTTCATCATCAGCTGCTATATGACGTTCTTTGATACCTGTTCGTTTAAGTATCCACTCATCTGTAGTATCTACCATTTTTTCAAGATCAGTATTGCTTAAAATCTTCTCAGGCACATACGCACCTATAGATTTAAATGAAGCATAAATTTGTGACATAATTATCCTTAACACATTATTGGATTTATTTTACCATAAGTTTGATAGGGAACTTCTAAAAATGAGTGAGAAAATGGGAAGCAAGCCACGACTTGTTCCCTTTAATAATGGGGTTATGCGCTTTTTTCTAAAATCGCTTCGATGCTTGTATTGACATCTGACTCTACATAAGAGATAGCTTGAAACACTGCATTTTTGATAGCTTTAGGGCTAGATGCTCCATGAGAAATGATAGCACAGCCTTTGAGTCCAAGCAATGGTGCTCCACCATACTCATCTTTATCTACTTGCTTTTTCATGTTTCCAAAGACTTTTTTCTTCATCATCAAAGCACCTACTTTTGCAGGGAGTGATTTACGTATGTACTGCTTCATCAAGTCAAAAATGGTTGAGACTGCACCTTCTGCAGTTTTCAGCAAGATGTTACCTGTAAATCCATCACAAACAACCACACTTACTTTACCATTGAAGATATCTTTTCCTTCAACATTACCGATAAATCCATCTAAAGCTTTCAATAATGGGAAAGTTGCCTTTGTAAGTTCATTCCCTTTAGAGTCTTCACTACCATTGGCTAAAAGTCCTACTTTAGGATTTTTAATCTTCATAATTTTTGCTGCATAGGCTTCACCCATAGCACCAAACTGAAAAAGATTTTCAGGTTTACAGTCTGTCACAGAACCCACATCAAGTACCAATGTTTTATCTTTAGTAATACTAGGCATTAATGTTGCAAGTGCCGGTTTTTTAATACCAGGAATTCTACCCATACGTAAAGTAGCAGCAGTCATAGTAGCCCCTGAATGTCCTGCTGAAAGTACTGCGTCAGCTTTGCCATCACGTACAAGTTCAACTGCTTTAAAAATAGACGAATCTTTACGTTTCAATGCATCTGTCGCTGCATCAGACATAGCAATCACATCAGAAGACTGTTCAAACTCTACTTTATCAACATAATATTGTGGGAGATGTTCTAAAATTTGTTCTTTATCGCCTACAAGTATAGGCAAGAATTGTTTTTCATCCAGCGCTTGTATTACACCTTCTATTATAGGTTCGGGACCGAAGTCCCCACCCATTGCGTCAATTGCGATGCGTATCATCAATTACACTTTAGTTGTTTTGTACTCACCAGTAGTCATGTTCATGTGGTGAGGCATTCTCCATGTTCCATCTGCATCTTTTACAGGCATTGGTAATGTCAATTTGTAATGTGTTCTTCTTTTCGCTGCTCTTGTGTGACTCACACGTCTCTTAGGTACTGCCATGTTATATCCTTTTAATATTCAATCTCAAAATCTTCATCATTACCGTCACATTTGTCACAATAATGATAAGAACTTTCTACTGATGTAATTTCACTCTCTAGTATGTACAAAAGGTCTATTTTGCCATCTAAAAATTCAATTATATCTAAATCAACTTTATCTTCAGAAACAAGATCACTCAACTTCAATCTTAACTTAGAGTTCATATCATAGTTGTATGTGTCACCACATCTATCACACTCTAAATCAAAGTATCCATTTAGTGTCGCATCCAAAGTTACTTGATGATAACCACTTTTTTGTAATGTTCCATCAAGCGTCACACCCTTTGAAGAAAGTTCAATGGGTTTTGCTGTGGAATTTATTTTGTCAAATACAATTACCATAAGGTTATCCCTTACTTTATATTTATTTATGCGACAAGTCGCATGAGCCAACTGCTGAAATTAACTCAGCGTTAGCGTAGGAAAGATGGGCTTTGCCCATTCTCCGTCCTATCTAATTAATCTCTCTCTGTGCAAAAAAGAAATTGATTTCGTTTGTTGCATTTTCAACAGAGTCAGAACCATGTACTGCATTCGCATCGATGCTATCTGCAAAGTCAGCTCTGATAGTACCAGCTTCTGCTTCAGCAGGGTTAGTAGCACCCATAAGATCTCTGTTTGTTTGCATTGCATTTTCACCTTCAAGTACAGTTACTACAACTGGACCAGAAATCATGAAGTCTACAAGGTCTTTAAAGAAAGGTCTTTCAGCGTGGATAGCGTAAAATGCTTCTGCATCTACTCTACTTAGTCTGATTTTTTTTGTTGCTGCAATTCTAAGGTTTGCTGCTTCAAATCTAGCCAAAATTTGACCTACGACATTTTTTGCTACTGCATCTGGTTTGATGATTGATAATGTTTGTTCCATCTTATATTCCTAAAGCGATAATTTACTTCCAAATTAAGTTATGTGGAGAGTATTTGGGCGGAATTTTATCTAAAAATACATTAAAATAAGTTGAAATTTTTTCGAGATGTTCTTTCTAAGAAAAGACTACCGAGAAGTAGCCTTTATTCTATCTTTTCGTAGAGATTAATCTTCTACTACTGATCTTCTTGCTGCTCTATCTTCAGCAGAGATATCATCTCTAAAAGGCATTTGAGCATCAGCATCATCAATACCGTAACCTTTACCATCTAAGTAATTGTCACCAGAAAAGTACTCTTTATTCTCTGCTGTAAAAGGCATATCCCAAGTAATACAATCTTCTGTTGGACAAGCTTCAGCACATGCTGGAGAATCAAAGTGATCTACACACTCAACACATTTATCTGGATATACATAGTAGTACTCCTCACCCGTTGGATTATCATCCTCATCTACAATTGCTTCTACTGGACATTCGTCAATACAAGCCGCACAGTTGATACAAGTATCATTAATAATTACTGCCATTTTCATTCCTTTTATTAAAATATACTCAAACTATAGCAAAAAAAATTAAATAAATCTTTAATCTTAAAGCGATTCACAAAAAAACACCTACATCGCTCTATTTCCCAACAGAGCGAAGTTTAAACAGTATTGATAATTAATATTATATTAAAGTTTTAAATATTTTTTTATTTCTTCTATTCGAGGTGTTTGTTCCCAAGTAAAAGAAGCATCTTCCCTACCAAAGTGACCATACGCTGCTGTTTTTTTATAGATAGGTCTCAACAAATCAAGCTCTTCCATAATACCTTTAGGTGTCAAATCAAAAAGGTCTGAAACACATGCGACAATCTGATCTTCATCCACATTGGCTGTACCATGTGTATCTACATAAATAGACACGGGTTTTGCCACACCAATAGCATAGGCTATTTGCAGTGTTGCTTTTTCACAAGCCCCTGCTGCTACTAGGTTTTTAGCCACATATCTGGCTGCATACGCAGCAGAACGGTCAACTTTTGTAGGGTCTTTACCAGAAAAAGCGCCTCCTCCATGAGGGCAAGAACCGCCATAAGTGTCTACGATAATTTTTCTACCTGTAAGCCCTGCATCACCTTGAGGACCACCAATTACAAAACGCCCTGTAGGGTTGATGTGATAAGTGATATCGTCACTCATAAGTTCAGCAGGGATGACTGCTTTAATCACCTCTTCAAGTACCGCTTTTTGTACTTGTTCTAAGGTAACATTGTCATGGTGTTGTGTAGAAACCACTATCGTATCGATAGCCACAGGTTTTCCATCTACATACTTCACAGAGACCTGTGCTTTACCATCTGGGCGTAAGAACGGGACAGTACCATTTTTACGTACTTCTGCAAGTTTTGCAGTAATTTTATGCGCCAAAGAGATAGGTAGAGGCATAAGCTCTGGTGTCTCTTTACAAGCGTACCCGAACATAAGTCCTTGGTCCCCTGCACCGATCTCACCATCTGCTTGATCTACTCCTTGGTTGATATCGGGACTTTGTTCACCTACACCATTAAGTACACCCGCAGAACGGTAATCAAATCCGTACATTGCATCAGTATAGCCTATCTCTTTTATCACCTCTCTTGCAATCTCTTGCATAGGTGCGTACGCTGTTGTTTTTAGTTCTCCTGCGATAACACAAAAACCATTGCTCACTAACGTCTCACATGCTACTCTAGCTTGTGGATCTCTTGCGATGATATAATCTAATATAGCATCTGAGATCTGATCAGCCATTTTATCTGGATGACCTTCGGTTACTGATTCACTTGTAAAAATGTATTGGTTAGCCATTTTTTAAATCCTTAACTTTTTTTTGTTCACTGTCACTGAACTTAAAAAAATATCTCGCAAGATACTTTTTAAAATCCAACCCGTAGGGGTAAACCCGTGTGTTTACCCTTTAAAATTCATAGGGCAGACACATGGGTCTACCCCTACAATATTTTTTTTGCCAATTGTTCAGGGAGTAATCCCAAACTCTCTTCAACCAACTTCGTATTACCATGGGTAATAAAAGCATCATCATACTCAAAAGAGGTTAACGAAACATCTTGTATAGCATTTTCGCTTAAACACTCTAACACAGCAGAACCGACACCACCCATTTTGGCTGAGTCTGAAAATACAAACCATTTTTTATACTTTTTGCTCAAGTTCACTAACATCTCAACATCTAATGGCTTCACAAAACGTAAATCTAAGATAGCTACTTTGACTTCGACAAGCTCAGCCACCTTTTGTGCACGCCCTACACCGTTTCCATACCCAATAAAGAGTATCTCATCACCCTCTTGAAGTAAAACAGATTTACCTAATTCATACGCTGGACTTTCACAGTCCTCTGCTAAAAAGGCACCTCTTGGGTATCTAAAGGCACAAGGATGAGTGTACTCTTTTGCAAATGCCATACAAAGTTTCATCGTAGTTTCATTATAGGGAGCGAGAAGTGTCATGTTAGGTATACCTCTCAAATAAGAGATATCAAAGGCTCCTTGGTGAGTCTCACCATCTTCACCTACGATACCAGCTCTATCCATCGCAAAGGCTACACCTAAATCCATAAGTGCGATGTCATGTATCACCTGATCAAAGCCACGTTGTAAAAAAGTGGAGTATATGGTACAAAAAGGTTTAAACCCTTCTTTTGCCAAAGGACCCATAGATGTAACTGCATGCTGTTCAGCAATAGCTACATCCCAAAAACGTTCAGGATATTTCTCTATCGCCGCAGACATACCTGTACCAGAAGGCATGGCGGCTGTAACACCGACAATCTTCTCATCTTCATCCGCCATTTGCACAAGTGTTTCTGAGAAGATAGCTGTTGCCGCTTTGGCACCATCTTTTTTAGGTGACATGCCCGTTTTAAGATTAAAAGCACTCACGCCATGCCAATGTTCTTTGGTGCCCTCTGCGATTTCATACCCTTTACCCTTGGTGGTTTGCGCGTGAATAATCACAGGTTTACCCAATGCCTTGGCAACTTCCATCGTCTCTATGAGAGATTCTATATTATGTCCATCAACAGGGCCTATGTATTCTATCCCCATCTCTTCAAATAAAATACCGGGGGTAATAAGCTTCAATGATTCTTCAAAGCGTTTTGCCATATAGTGTGCGCTTTCAGGTAGATGTTCGAGTACTTTCTCGACTTTACCCTTAAATTTTTGGTAAAAAGAGCCTGCCATTGTTTGAGACAGTAACTTAGAGATAGCCCCTATCGGTTTTGCGATACTCATCTCGTTGTCATTTAAAATGATGATAACGGGGTATTTTCTGTCTCCAAGCTCATTAAGTGCCTCATACACCATACCCGCACTCATAGAACCATCGCCTATAAAGGCTACAGGCACTCTGTCCTCACCTTTTAGTGCGATGGCTTTAGCAGCTCCTATAGCAAGTGAAATGGATGTAGAACTGTGCCCTGCCACATAGTAGTCGTATTTGGATTCTTTTGGCTTAGTATAGCCACAGACACCATCAAACTGACGCAAGGTACTAAAGCTCTCCCACCGTCCTGTAAGTAATTTATGCGCATACGCTTGATGACTCACATCAAAGATAAAAGGGTCTTTTTCAACATCAAACACTTTATGCATCGCTACAATCAAATCGGTTGCACCCATAGTTGAAGAGAGGTGTCCACCATTTTTACTGACAGTGTCAAGAATCTTTTGTCGTATCTCTTCTGCAAGGGTGTTCAACTCTTCAATAGAACGTGCTTTTATGTTCATCATTTTACCTGTCTTTCTAAATATGCCGTTATTAGTTTTTTAGTAAAACCAATCTGTTTATCATCATATGAGAGTCCTAAATCATCGGCTAAATTTTTTAAGGATTTTTTTGTAATTTTAGTCATACTACCATGCCTCTGCTTAACTTGCATAAAATCATCCAATACAAAAGGGGTCACCTTCACCTTCGATGCTTTTACCACAAGTACTTTTTTCAAGCAAGCGCTTCTAAAAAGTGTTTAAAGAAAATATCATTTTGTTTGGCAGTACCTACAGTAATACGCATCGCATTCATACCATACGAAGCTAGGTTACGTATGATGACACCTCGTTTTAGCAGGGCATCTGCTATCTTTGTCGAATCCATATCATCAGAGAATAGATAGGTAATGAAGTTTGTATAACTCTCAATATATGTAAATCCGTTCTCGTTGGCAAAGGCTTCATAACGTTGTATCTGTTCTTGGTGTAAAACAATTGACTCCTTAACAAAAGTCTCATCTTGACACGCTTCAATCGCAGCTGCAAGTGAAAGTGTAGAGATGTTAAACGGTGGTCTCATTTTGTAAAGTTGCTCTATCATCTCACTGTCTGCGATACCATACCCAACACGCATACCGCCCAAACCATAGGCTTTGGAAAAAGTACCTAAATAAATGACATTTGGGAAATCAAGTATGTCATTTGGTTCCATAGCATATTTACTGTCTTTTGCTGCGGCATACTCCATATACGCACCATCTACAACGATAAGTGTCTCTTTGTCTACCTCATGAATGATTTTGAGTACTTCTTCTTTACTCGTAGCATCTCCTGTAGGGTTGTTTGGGGTACAGAGGTAAATAATCTTTGGTTTATGCATGTGGTATGCTTCCATAAACTCATCATATTTGTGTGCGTAGCTTGCTGTTCTGTATATCTTTGCACCCATTTGTTTTGCATATATTTCATACATAGCAAAAGTTACTGCGGACATAAGTACAGAGGTGTTTTCATCTAACACAGCACGAGAAATAAACTCCAATACTTGATCTGAACCTGCTCCGATGATAATATTGTCTTCATTTACTGCATACTTTGAAGCCAAAGCTGCCTTTAGCTCAAACATAGAATCATCAGGATAAAGATGTGCTTTACTGGCATTATTGATAATGGCTTTTTCTACTGCAGGACTTGTACCTATAGGGTTTTCATTGGAAGCTAGTTTTACGACATCTTTGGCATCAATGCCAAATTCGCGTACTACCAATTCTATAGGTTTTCCCGCTTCATAGGTCTTTATATTTTCAAGTACTTTATTAAACTTCATTTCAATTTCTACTTTTTCATTTTTTTAAACATCATCTGTTTCTCGAACATAGGAGCCCAACACTTTTATTTCATCATTGAGTGTTTCTAAAACATTTTTTACTTTTGTATCATCTTTATGTCCGTGGAACTCTATAAAAAAGATGGACTCGCCCTCAACGATGTGAGATTTAATCTTTGTCAAGTTAATCCCTGCTTCTTCAAAGTGATTTAAAAAATCAACCAAAGAACCGGGGGTATTTGAAAGTCTCACAAGCAATGAAGTCTTATCATCCCCCGAAGAAGCATTTTCAAAATTGGAGATAATGAAAAAGCGTGTTCTGTTGTTGGTATTGTCTTCTACATTGTTAAAACGTATAGGCAAGTTATAGAGTTTAGCCGCGATAGCAGGGCAAAGTGCTGCAGTACTGTCATCATTCGCTGCTAATTTTGCAGCTTTTGCTGTAGATTCCACGGGTACCAACTCTACATCATCTAGCCCTAAGTCTTGTAAAAATGCTCTACACTGACCAAAGGCGATATCTTTAGAATAAATCTTCTTAATCTGCTTGATATCCTCGCTTAGTGTAGCAAAAGCAAAATGCACATCTATCATCACTTCGGCGATGATTTTCAGATTATATTCATCCAGACAATTAATCGTGTCACTCACGATACCATTGGATGAATTTTCGATAGGTATCACACCAAACTTTGCTGTACCCTTGTCTACTTCACGAAAGATACCCTGTATAGATACCATAGGAATATATGCTGACATAGCGCCAAACTTACTCTCTGCTGCTTGGTGGGTAAAGCTAGCTTCTGGTCCTAAAAATGCTACGCCTTCTGGAAGTTCAAGGTTACGTGCCACAGCAAACATCTCTAAAAAAAGTGCATCTATGGCTGCATCAGTCAGCTTGCCACCTGATTGCGCGTTTTGACTTTTTAGACGATTTAAAATAGCCTGTTCACGTTCAGGTCTATAGATAGGTGCACCTGTAGTGTTTTTAAGTTCACCCACTTGATGTACAAGCTCCATACGCTCATTATAAAGCTTAAGCAGTGTATCATCAAGGCTATCTATTTTTAATCGTAATGTATCTAAAGTCATCTCTGTCCTTTAATTGAGGTCAAGGCTTTATTTTTTTGTCCCAAAAAAATCAACCCATGACCCCTAGATATTCCAATTCTAATCGCACTTGGTCATCGTATGTTTCACGTTTACGTATGAGTCTGTCTTTCCCACCTTGAATGGCAACTTCAGCAGGTTTAGAACGTGTATTGTAATTACTCGCCATAGTAAAACCATAGGCTCCTGCTGATTGCACCACTATGAGATCATTGTGAGACAGAGGAGGTAAAGGTACATTTTTACCAAAGAAATCTCCACTTTCACACACTGGACCTACGACATCAGCAGGTGTAGTTTCCACATTTGCATCCACGCCTACAGCTTCTATCTTGTGGTATGCATCATACAGGCTTGGTCTTATGAGGTCATTCATCGCACCATCTACAATGACAAAGCGTTTACCTGCATTTACTTTTTCGTACAACACTTTGGTGAAAAATGCCCCTGCATTTGCTACCATGTAACGTCCAGGTTCACACAGGAGCGTAATATCCAAACCTTTTGTTGCTTGGAAAATGGCTTGCGTGTACTCTGCGGCAGTAATAGTCACTTCATCGTCATACACAACACCAATCCCACCACCCACATCAAAGAATTTAATGTCAATTTTAATCGCTTTAAGTGAACGTACCAGATCAGCTACAATACTTGCTGCCTCTTGAATAGGTGACAATTTTGTAAGCTGTGAGCCTATATGAAAATGAATCCCTACAGGGTTGAGAAATTCTGATTTATTGGCGTAAATATACATACGTTTAGCCATATCTAGTTCAACCCCAAACTTGTTTTCATGTAAACCTGTAGAAATATAAGGGTGCGTCTGAGGGTCGATGTTTGGGTTAACACGTATAGAGATACGCGCTTCTTTGCCCAGTTCTTTTGCCACCAACTCTACGCGTTTCATCTCTGCTTCAGACTCAAGATTAAGCATAAGAATATCTTTTTGCAAAGCCTCACGTATCTCATCATCACGCTTCCCTACACCTGAGAAGATAATTTTATATTTATCCACACCTGCTGTAAGCGCACGGTTGACTTCACCAATACTCACACAGTCTGCACCAGCTCCTAGTTTAGCCAAATGTGCTATGACTGATAGGTTGGAGTTTGCCTTTACGGCATAATTAACAATCGATTTTTTTCCGGCAAAGGCATCTTTAAGTGTTGTATATCTGTTTTCAATATAATCAAAATCATACATATACAATGGCGTACCATATTTTTCCGCCAATGCTTTAGTATCTATATTCATCTATTTTGTCCTAAAATTTTATCTATTTTAAGGTGATTTTATCTAAAAAGTGATTAAAAAGTCATGGCTTACGAGGTATCAAGTCTTGAGGTACCTCTAAAAATTTATTTACATAATTTTCAAAACTTTTATCCATATTTTCTACACCTTTTCTAATTCCTGGTAAATGCCCATAAAACCAACTTAATTCTTTTTTTGCAATCTCTTTTGATTGATGTTTTACTGCAAAAATATACAAAGCAGAAACCAGTGAAGTTCTATCCGCACCACCATTGCAATGAATAAGCAAAGGTTTTTTAACTTTTTTTAATAAATTGACTATTTTTGAAGTTTGATTAAAATCATAAAAAGATTGACTTGAAATAGGATAATTAATTATTTTAATCATATATTTTTTTATCAATTTTGATTCAATTTTATACCATTCTTCATTACTTTTACCTCTTAAATTTAAGATAGTTTTTATATGATATTTTTTTATATAATATTCTAAATTAAATTTATTTAATGTTCCGCTTCTATAAACATTTTTATCAATTTGATAAAAATTACCTTTTATATGGATATCAAATAAAATTGTTAAAATAAGTAAAGCAAAGAAAACTAAAAGATATTTAAATAACTTTTTCATAATGTACTTTTATCTATGGCGAATTCGCCTATTTTTATAAAACTTCCTTTTTGATCGAAACCTTTTGCATCAATATTCAATAGATCTAATATCGTATCAAAAATATCAGGCTGACTATACTCTTTCTTCTTAACGATTTTAATTGGAACAGAAGCTTTTACCAAAAGTGGTATATGTGATTGTTCATCAGGTAGCGTAAATCCTGGTGGCATACCATGAAAAATAACATTATTTTCCCCTAAAGATTCCCCATGGTCTGAGAGATAAATAAATACATAAGGTACCTTTGCTTTTTCGAGGGTTTGTATAGCATTATATACTACATAATCAACATATAAAAGTGAGTTATCATACGCATTGTATAGCTCATCTTTTGTGCATTGGTTTAGTACATCTGGATTTGTACAGTATGGTTTAAACTTTATAAAATTTGATGGAAATCTATCACTATAGACGGGTCCATGACTACCACCACCTAAATGTAATAAAATTAATCTTTCTCCACTTTTATAAGTTTGTAGGTTTTTCTTTAATAGAGGTATCACATCATTATCATAAATTCCACCATCACCATCATAATCTTTTACCATAATTTCACCTTGAGCACAATTATCATAAATACTAAAATTTACATAACAAGCTGTAGGTAGATGTGCATTTAAAGTTATATTTGTTAACGTAATATCATTCTTTCTTAATGTTTTATGAAGTGCATAGTATGTTGAGGCTATACTTGCTATACCATTTAAAGTATGTAAATCTTTCACGGTACTTAAAAGTGGATTTGTATTTACTCTATTATATCCATATAAACTCATATTTTTTTGTCTTGTAGCTTCACCTATAGCTAATACCACTACTAAATCTTGTTTTTTTGCAATAGTAGCTTTAAATTTTTTTATTTTATGCTTATGTTTAAAATAGTTGTCATAAATATGATGCCCTAGCATATCCAAACTAGTCCCTAGATAGTTTACAGGTACTAGGTTGTATAAAATATATTTTTTTGAAGATTGTGCCACTCTTGATAGATTTGAAAATGAAGCATATGTAATAGCCGCAACCAATCCTATAGAAATAAAAGATACAACAATAATTTTCAATAAGTGTTTCAGTGGTTTTTGATAAGTTATTTTTATATTAAATATTATAAATAATGATGGTAATATAAATAAAAAGATTAAATATGGGATCATATTAACTGATACTAAAGAAGTTGTTTCTACAGGATCTGTGTGTATGATATTTGTTATCATAGTTTCATCAATAGCAACATTGTACTTTAAACTAAAGTATATACAGGCAGTACTAGCAAACAGTGTAAAAATAGCAAATGCCTTTGTTGTATAACGATGTGCAAATAATGTCATAATAAATACAAAAAATACATAACCAGCTAATATCCAAGCTGTATATCCAAGATACTCAAATGTACCACGTATGTAAAACCATTTTAAAACTTTATCGTAGATAAATAAGTTAAATATTACATAATGTATTATTGTATAATACATTATAAACTTTATATGGGTTAGCTCAAATTTAAACTTTGGCATCTAGTATCCTTTAAACTATAAATTTGAAATTGATAGTAACATAATATATCGGTAGCAACTCAAGCTACATTTTAAGGTAAAATTCTACCATAATATACTAAAAAACAGTCCTCCCGTCAAAAATATTACTAATTGATTCAAACGCATTCGCCAATTCTAATCACTAACATAATTCCACCTCAATCAAGTAGCTAAATTCAGAAATACCCTTCTCTGAGAAGAAAGCTTAAACAAATATAAAATCGATTTCTCTAAGTAAAACTCGAATTATCACCAACAGGAGGAGGTGGTCAGTTTGATACGTTGTTTGCAACTTCCATGCACTTGAACGATGTAAAAAATGTTTCTTTCTGCAGCCCTTTTATGCTAAGTTATTTTCATCTGTACGGTATACATAAAGTGCATACACCCACAACAACACAACAGGCAAAATACTAGAAACTTCAGGCGGCAATACACCATTTTCTCCTATCTGTCCAAGTCCAAAAAGTACACCCCATATGACAAATGTTGCGCCCAAAGAAAGTGCTACCACAGCTTCTAAAGCCACCATTCTTGCGTGAAAAGGTATCTTAAAAAAGAGTATGAGCATCAAGGCTATAGAGAAGAGAGGTACAATGACTTTATTATAAAAGGAAGCTCGGATTTTATCAGAATTAAGATGCTGTTTATTCAGTAATTTCCATGTGCTGTATGCATCCATGAGATTGAGTGCTTTCCCCTCATATAAGGACTCAATAATCTTTGGCTTATACCCCTCTAACGTTTTAATGCTTTCTTTATGCTCTACCTTGTATCTCTCTAAGTTCCCCTCTTTATATATATGCGTTTTAAGTGTCGCATCATGGACATCCCAAACATGACCATTAAAGGTTGCGTAAGGTGCATTGATGGTATATCGTACCTGATACCCCTCTACTTTGAAAATGGTAATATCTTTTATTTTCTTTGCTATGGGGTCTAAGGTATTAATGTAGACAAAGGTATCATTGTATTTGAAAAAAAGGTCACTGACATCATAAACACCCAACTCATTTTTCAGTAAAAAGGCTGCTTTATCTTTGGCATAAGAAAAGCCTGTTGTGTGAAGTAAAAGAAATATCATATACGTTAATGTGGCAATGGTTATGAGTGGAGCAAACAGTTTCTTTTTGTCATAACCAAAGGCATGAAAGGCTCCCATAGTGTTCTGTTTTACCAAAGCAAGTTTCGTCATGATAAGCGCAAAAACGATAGCAAGAGGATACAGTAACCCCAATGCCTCTTGCCACATATAAAAAATATAGAGTATCTTATAATTTCCAGAGACATCTAACTGTTGTATATGTTGGAAGTAATCTATCGCAGCAAACGCAAAAGAGAGTCCAAATAAAATCACCAATAGATTCTTAACATAATGTTTAGCCAAATAGACAAAATAAAGTTTTGGGCTTAATATACTCACGAGGTTAAACCTTCTATAGATTTTAAACTATAGAGAGATTTTACACTGTTTAATTCTTCTTGTGTCAACTTTTTACATGCTAAGGCTACATGAGAAATGAGTTTTTCTAACGCTATTTGTTCTTCTCTTGAAAAATCATGTAAAACATAGTCTGCCACTTGTGACTTGTATTCAGGCTTACCTACGCCTACGCGTACACGTAAATACTCTTTGGTTATATATGTATCTAAAGATTTTAGTCCATTATGCCCACCATGTCCACCACCTCTTTTAAAACGTACCGCACCAAAAGGCAGGTCGATATCATCATGTATGACGATAACATCATCTAGTTCTACTTTGAAAAAATGCTTGACAGGTTGTACAGACTTGCCTGAAAGATTCATAAACGTAGTAGGTTTTAAAAAAAGTGAATTGGCTGAGCGATAAAGTTGCCCATGAAAAGAAGTTTTGGAGATATCACGTGCTCCAAAGTCAGCGACAAGTTTGTCGATGACTTTAAAGCCTATATTATGACGGGTCTCTTCGTATTGTGATCCTGGGTTACCTAGACCAACAAAGAGTGTCATATTATACTTTCATTGCTTATTATTTAGCTTTGATTACACCACAGATAGCAACATCTGGTCTGTCCATCAATTTACAGTTAGCAGGCACGTCAATATTTCTTACAAGAATTGATGCATCTCTGTCTAATGGCTCAACATCAAGATCAAATTTCGCAGGCATATCTTCGATAGCTCCTCTTACTTTTAATCTTTTTTTAGACATAACAAGTACACCTTTGTTTTTAAGTCCAATTGGTGTTCCATGTGTAGTAACAGGTACAAGGAAGTTTGTTACTTGCCCTGGTACAGTTACCCTTAAATCAACATGTTTTACATCACCATTAATTGGGTGTAGTTGATACTCTTGAATCACAACATTTAACTCTGTGTCACCCACTTTAACAGCGAATGCTAGGCTCTCTTTATTTCTAACTGCTCTTACAAATTCACCACGTTTAAACGCAGCTTGAATGTTCTCTACGCCATTTGCGTAAAGGTTTGCAGTTAGATAACCATCTCTTCTAAGTACTTTTGCAGTACGTTTCCCGATACTCTCTCTAACGATACCTTCTAACATTTCTGTCCTTTAAAATTAAATCTTTTCACCCATATATTGAGCAAAATAGACGCGAATTATACCGAGTTAGAATTAAAGTTTTATTCGTCCTCTTCTTTAAAGCCAAAGACATCTGCTTCTACATCATCTTTTTCAAAACTCTCTTGAACGATAGCCCCTTTACCAACCCCTTGCATTTTAAGTTTCATATCGGCTGGGTTTGTCGCATATTCGAGTGCTGTTTCACTGTCAATCTCCCCTCCACGCAAAAGGTCGAGTAAGGCTTGATCAAACGTCTGTGTTCCATAAATCTCTTTACCTTCAAACAAAGCATCTAAGATTTCATTATCTCTGTTTTCAGCAATAAGTTGTTCGATACGTGCTGTCTTTTTAAGAATCTCGATACCCGCAACTCTGCCTCCACGAACAGTAGGAATAAGTCTTTGAGAAATAACCCCTTCAAGCACCGAAGCCAAAGACATACGAATACGGTTTTGCTCTTCATTCCCAAACATACCGACAATTCTGTCAATGGTTTCTTTTGCATCAAGTGTGTGCAGAGTAGAAAAAACCAAGTGTCCTGTATTGGCAGCGTGCAGTGCAATGTCGATGGTTTCCAAGTCTCTCATTTCCCCAACAAGTATGATATCGGGATCTTCTCTTAGTGCTGCTCTTAGTGCATCAGAGAAAGAGTGGGCGTCTTGTCCTATCCCTCTTTGGTTAATGAGACAGCCTCTATCTTGGTGTACAAACTCTATCGGGTCTTCTACAGTAATGATATGCTTTTTTTGTTCTCTGTTTATCTTGTCAAGTATAGCTGCAAGCGTGGTTGATTTACCAGAACCTGTCACCCCAGTGACTAGTACCAAGCCTCTTTGTAACTCTGTAAATGTTTTAATAACAGGAGGAAGATTTAAGTCATCCAAAGACAAGATATCTACAGGGATAATCCGAAATACAGCAGAGAGTCCATCCATTTGATAAAAGAAATTTACCCTAAATCTATTTTCACTTCCCAACACATAAGAAAAGTCAAGGTTTCGGTCAGTAACAAGCTTTTCATATTGATCTGCTGTAGTAATTTCTTTGGCGAGTTTTTCGACCATATCTGCAGTAAGCGCATCTTTACCCAACACTTTTAGAACACCATGGATACGCACACGTACTTGCGAACCAGCTTTTATATGGAGGTCAGACCCCTTGTTACTTATCATTGTTCTAAGATATAGTTTGAGCTTCTCTTCCATGATATCCCTTTATGGTATATTAATTTAGTGTATCTAACATCTCTTTAAATGCTTGTTCAAAAGCAACCAAACCATCATTTAAGAGTTCGGCATATACCGCATCCATATCAAACCCATTGTCTGATAGTTTCGTAAAGTATCCATTGAGTACAGCATCATCGATAGGCAATTTTGGTGCAGATGCCTCCGTAGCGATGTATGACTCTATGGTTGCTAGTGGTGCTGTATTGACAGAGTGTGGTGCCAACAATTCTCTCATATAATAATCTGCAGGCAGATCATCACCTTTAACGCCTGTACTTGCGAAGAGTGTACGTACAGATGGTGTATGGTTTGCTTCAACAAGATTATAAATCTTAGCAGCATTGTAAATACCTGTTTTGGAAACGTCAAGTCCTTCTTTCTCCAAATCACTGTCGAGCAATCTGTCAAAACGACTCACAAAGACAGAAATCACTGCTTCACAACGTCCTCCACCAGATGATTCAAAATCATCCAATCCTCTCTTCATTGCCTTTAAACATTTCTGTGCTTGCTTAGGTGAAAAAATAAGTGTGGCATTGACAGAAATTCCATTAGACAGAAGCTCTGTCATAGCATCATACCCAGCTTCTGTGGCAGGTACTTTTACCATTATATTGGGCTCACCAATGGTTGCAAACAAACGTTTACCCTCTTCGATGGTACCCTCAGTATCGTTTGATAAAAAGGGATCTACTTCTATAGATATATACCCATCATTTCCTGCATCATACGAGGCACGTAACGCTTGTGCAGCAGTACGGATGTCTTCTATAGCGAGGGCTTCATATTTCTCTTTGGGTGTTTTACCTTCCAAGCCTTTGAGCTGTTCGGCATACGCAGGTGACGTGGTAATAGCACTTGCAAAAATAGATGGATTGGATGTTGCCCCATTAATAATCCCTTTTTCAATCAAAGAAGAAAACTCATTTTTCAAATAATCTCTCTCAACGAAGTCTAACCATAAAGAGAATCCTATATCTCTATTTACCATCTTTTACCCTTTTTAATAATTCTCAATTCATATGTGACCAGTCACATGAGCCAACTGCTGAAGTTATCGAAGTGTATACCTTTAGGTGTGACATAGCGTCAGCGTAGATTTAGAGCTTTGCTCATAAATCGTCCTGTTCATGGTAAGTCCATTTAAAATCGTGCCATTTACCAAAGTCCGTCTCTTTAGTGATAGCCTCTTCAAGCGCATCAAGAAAGATATCTCGCTCAACAACTTTGGCACCTAAACCTACCATATGATCTGTTTTCATTTGACAGTCTATAAAATCATAACCTCTGTCTCCTAAAACGTCACTTAGTGCTTTAAATGCCACTTTTGATGCATCTGAGACTAAAGAGAACATTGACTCTCCAAAAAAGGCTTTTCCAAATGCCAACCCGTACAATCCACCTACAAGTTTTCCATCAAGATGTACCTCTACAGAGTGCCCGAAGCCCTCTTCATGCAATCTAACATAAGCTTCAATAATTTCAGGGACTATCCATGATGCTTCCTGCCCTTCTCTGTGGACTGTGGCACAATGGTGAATGACCTCTGAAAAATATTTATCAAAAGTGACTGTAAATTTTCCAGAACGTAACACTCTTCTAAAAGATTTACGCATTATAAACGCATCGGGGTAAAGTAGAAGTCTAGGATTGGGTGACCACCACAGTATCGGGTCACCTTCAGAGTACCAAGGGAATATCCCTTTTTTATAGGCAAAAAGAAGTCTATGAGAGCTAAGATCACCCCCGTAAGCAAGCAAGCCTTCATCGGATGCATAACGTGGGTCAGGAAAAGCAGAAGAGTATTTACTCAAAGGCGGGACATAGTAATCCTCTGGGGTTGCTTCATCCATCGCTATCTATATCTTCGTAAACTCAAAGTTAAGTGTGTCATTTTTCAAGCCCACTTTAACTGAGCCGCCTTTTTTGAGTTTTCCAAAGAGTATCTCATCAGTAAGTGCTTCTTTAACTTTCTCATCTATCACACGGGCAATGTGTCTTGCACCATAGCGTTCATCATAGCCCTCTTTTGCAAGGTATGCTTTAGCTTTTTTGTTGAGTTTGACTGTCACTTTTTTAGGTGTTAAAAGTGCATTGACTTTATCCATCTCTCTATCGACAATGGTCATTAACACATCTAAAGAGAGTGTATTAAAGGTTATAGTACCGCTAAGACGGTTTCTAAACTCTGGAGAGAAAAATGCAGCCAGTGCTTTATCAGTTTTAGAAGAAGTATCTTTCTCGAAGCCCATCACATTGGCTTCTTTGGTACCTATGTTAGAGGTCATAATGAGAATGACATTTTTAAAGTCACTCACCACACCATTGTTGTCTGTCAGTTTTGCGCCATCCATCACCTGAAGTAAGATATTCATAATGTCAGGATGCGCTTTTTCTATCTCATCAAGAAGCAACACCGTATGTGGATGTTTTTTTATCATCTCTGTAAGCAATCCACCTTGTTCATACCCCACATACCCAGGAGGTGCTCCTACAAGTCTGGAGATAGTATGTGGCTCCATATACTCAGACATATCCAGTCTCTCAAAGTGTACATGCATGGTCTTTGCAAGCTGTGTTGCCAAAGCTGTTTTACCTACACCCGTTGGGCCTACAAACAAGAAAGAACCTATCGGTCTATCTTCGCCATTAAGCCCTGCATAAGAGCGTTTTATAGCAGTTGAGAGTGCTTTTATCGCCTCATCTTGCCCTATGATATGTGAAGAGAGATCTTTTTCTAAATTTTTCAACTTCTTGGTATCGTCTGTACCTATCACAGTAGATGGCAACTTCATCATCTTAGCCACTGACATTTCGATATCTTTTGGCTTTACGGTTACATTACTCTGCCCTCTAAGCATAAATGACGCACCCACCTCATCGATGATATCCATCGCTTTATCTGGTAAAAATCTATCGTGAAGATATTTTACCGACAGGTCTATCGCAGACTCCAATGCTTCGTCTGTAAATGTAATATGATGATAATCTTCATACTTATGCTGAATCCCCTTTAGTATGGTAAAGGTATCTTCTTTGCTAGGCTCTTCTACATCTATCTTTGCAAATCTACGGCTAAGAGCCTTATCTTTGTCAAAGAAGTTTCTGTATTCTTGGTAGGTCGTTGCACCTATACATTTCAAGTCACCACGAGCGAGTGCTGGCTTGAGTAAGTTAGAAGCATCCATACTTCCCCCACTCGTTGCCCCTGCACCTACCATCGTATGAATCTCATCTATAAAAAGTATGGCTTCATCTTGATGCGAAAGCTCTTTGATGATACCTTTGAGACGTTTTTCAAAGTCACCTCTGTATTTTGTACCTGCTACCAAAGCACCCATGTCAAGTGCATAAACTCTTGAGCCTTTCAGTACATCTGGTACATCGTCTTCGCAGATGCGAAGTGCAAGTCCTTCAGCGATGGCTGTTTTACCCACACCTGGTTCTCCGACAAGCAGAGGATTGTTCTTTTTACGGCGACAGAGTGTCTGCATGACACGTTCTATCTCATCTACGCGACCTACTACTGGGTCTATCTTCCCTGTTTTGGCTAACGCCACAAGCTCCATAGTAAACTGGTCAAGCAAAGTCTCTTCAGCTTTAGCCTCATCTGAGTCTACCTGTGGTTTGTCATAACGATGAGAAATCACCTCAAGCACATCTACACGGGCGATACCCTCTTTTTTCATAAGGTACACCGCATACGAGTGTTCTTGCATAAAAATAGCCGCTATCATATCGCCTATGGTAGCTTCTGTACGTCCTGAGCTATGTATATGTGTCATCATATCATTAATGGCACGAGAGAGTGCCACCGTTTCAAAAGGCTCTACCGCTTCTTTAAGTGAAGGTATCGTCTTAGTGATATGCTCTTGTATCCCTGCTTCAAGGTTCGCTAAATTTGCATCAAGCAAAGAGAGTATCTCTTTACCCGCTTCACTTCGCACGATAGACAGGAAAAGGTGCTCAACTGTCAAGTACTCATGTCTGTTCTCTTTCGCATACCCTACCGCTTCTTTAAATACATCGTTAAGTGCTATACTAATCATACTAATCCTTTATGCATCTTCTTCAATAGTCGCCAAAAGTGGAAACTCATTTTGTTTTGCTTTTTGCTTTACCTGTTGTGCTTTGGTTTGTGCTATCTCAAAAGAGTACACACCACAAATCGCTTTGCCTTTTTCATGTATCTGCAACATAATCTGCTCTGCTTGTGCGAAACTCTTATGGAAAACACCCGTCAATATATCGACCACAAAATCCATACTCGTATAGTCATCATTGTGCAACAACACTTTAAACATTTGTGGCTCTTCAAGCTCCAAGGCTAGCTCTAATTCTTCTTCAAACTTTGGCAATCTATATCCTTAAATTTGTTTATCTATCTATTTCTACTATAATTGTATCAAAAAATGTATAGGAATTGTGTATGACGTCACTTTTCATCACCGCTACGGGTACCAATGTAGGTAAAACGCACACCACACTACAGCTCATAGAAGCTCTTGCTTCAAAAGGTTTAAAGGTGGGGGTCTATAAACCCATAGAAACAGGCGTAACCCATACAGCTCCTGATGCCACTATACTACTTGAAGCTTGCCAAAAGGTTAATGAGAACTTTAAAGACCTCAACCCACTGGACATCACCGCTTACACCTTTGCTCTACCCGCAGCACCTTTTTGTGCAGACATAAAACACACTATTAAGATAGAAAAAATCATAGAAAAGTACCACACTCTCTCCAAACTTTGTGACATACTTTTAGTCGAAGGTGCAGGAGGCTTACTCGTTCCCATCACCAAAGACTACACCATGCTAGACCTCATACAAGAACTAAACATCAAAACCCTACTCGTCGCCCCAAGCCGTTTGGGTTGCATCAACGATACCATGCTCTCCATAGAAGCACTTAAAGCACGAAATATTGACTTTGACTGGTGTGTGAATTTGTATGAAGACAGAGAAGATTTTGTAAAAGTAACACAGCCTTATTATGATGCTGTGTTTGAGGGCTGGTGGAGTGTAGAAGATGGGTTAAAATACCAGCTAAATTCTTTGCTGTAAAGCATCTAATAATTTCTTATTTCTCACTATATTATTCCAAACATCTTCAATAAGTCTAAATCCTGGTAATCCAGTAAAAAAGATAATTGATGCTATGAGTTCATCTCTATCAATATCCTTTGGAATAATATTTTTTTCTGTCCAATTATAATATTTTGCTTCAATTTCTTTCTTGTCCTTATTAAATATTTTTTCAATTTTAGTAAGTTCTTTTTTATTCTTTATACTTATATATGCTTTAATGTAGCCATTACTATATTTACGGAGTAAAACCAATATTTCTTTTGGTAATTTTGCATTTAAAGTTAATATTTCTATCATATTTTTTTGTTCTTCTCTTAAAGCATCTCTTAATATATCCGTATTTAAGATTAATATCTTTTCTAATTTTGCATACTCTAACTTAGACATCACCATAGTATTTCTCTTTAAATTATCAACAATCATCCCTTCAATAACTAAATGAAATATCGCACTAAGCATTGTTTTCTCTTCCATATTATTGAGTCCAACTAAACTCTTTATATATAAATTTAATGCTCTATCTATTTCGTTATTAAATTCTAGATATTTGCAATACGCAAATAGTAATGAGTAATCGTCTCTACTCAGCAATATTCTTGAGATAGGGAAAGAATCTTTTTCTGTAATTATACCTTTTAAAACGGGCTTTTTTATTTTCTCTAAAATTATAGGCATCATCCGTTCAACATTAGAAACAATCAAATTATTCAAAGTCTTATTATCTTCATTCCAACCATTTTTCACTATTGCTTCAAGCTCTGAGACATCAATGCTCTTTGGAACATCTAACTTGAAAGATGCACACACTCCCAAACTAAGAAGTAAAAATAATTTGATAATTTTCATAGCGTTTTCCTTTTTTTAAATATTTTACCTATTTTTTCGTTAACCAAAATGCTAAAAATTCTTGGGGTGTCAGTATAGATATTTTAGAGTTCTGAAATCCTTTTTTATCTCTTGTGACAATAATCTCTACATCATGATGAAATGCCGAAGTATAGATGACACTATCTTCATAATCTATACCATTATTTGTTGTGGCTTCAGTGAGTACCTTTTTGTCGACCAGTGTTACTTCAAAGAGTGATAACAGTTCAGATATTATCTCGTCTGCTTCTTCTTTATTTTTTTCTCTTCCTATCAGATAATGCAATGTAGTTACAGAATTGGCACACAAGTACCCCTCTATCTCAGTATTTTCAATCAAAACAAATATCTCTCTCGCATACGTAACAAAAGGTTCACGTGCTAAAAGTAAGTCAAGCACAACATTGGTATCAAGTAAGATTTTCATAGATATTTCTTCGTTAAGTACTCTTTGTAACTTTTTTCATCTACATTAGCACCATCCAATCGCCCCACAAGTCCGTCAGTAATCTTACTTTTGGGTTGTTCATATTTTCTTGATTCTAAAAGGTTCATAAAAAATTCATTAACTATTTTAGACACTGAAGTATTCTGCTCTTTTGCATAAATTTTCATCTGTTCTATGAGGTATTTTTCTGAATATAGTGTAATTTTTGAGGTCATAAAAAACTCCTTTATCGTATAGTATTTTATTTATTATACGACATAAACAATAAAATGTCAATGCTTTAGTATCCGTAGGGTTGGTCACACCAACCACGTAAGGCAATATGTATAGAATCAAAATCTCGCCGTAAGGGCTAACAAAATAGAAAAGATTTTAGTTAAAAACTCTACCATGTACAACCTGTACATAGCCAAGAGAAAATCTCTATGCACTCTTTAGTACGGTAGGTATATCTATCTCATAGGGGTTTGTTTTTACATTTAATACTTCGACGGCTACTATTTCATCGTTTGCATTATAGTCCACTATCGTTCCATTCTCTTTTTCTTCGCTCTCCACCACGGTATCATTTGTAAATTGAACATAGATACTATCTGTTTCATTATCATATATAATTTTCATTTGCAACCTTTCTTTCTCATGTTTCTATCAAAGTAGACAGTTATAATCACCATAGATATGGGATTTATGACAACTTTAAGACATCTCTTTTCATAGGCTTCTATAGTTGAAAACAACTGCACTTCATTGGGTGCTTTAACTACCTTTAAAGATGGATTATCTACTGTATACTCTACCCAATCTTCATTGATATTTCTGGCTTTCATCACGTCTATAGCATGTTTGCTTAATCTGTATTTCATTGATACATTATAACCAAGCAAAGAAAAATTGTCAAAGATAATTTAATAGGTGTTTTGGCTACGATTACGTTCACCTGACACCTATCCTCTAAATTTCACAACATATTTATAAAGTTTTTAATTTTTTCAAAAAAGATTTATTCTCTTCTATATGCTGGAGATAATCTTTATATGTCTGTGCCAATTTAGGCGTTGCTACGTAAACTAAATTATGTGCTATATATTTTGAAACATAGCCAAAATCTTTGATTTCCACGCCTAATAAACTTTTTATTTTTATCCATAGAGAACTTGCAATAAAATGAATACTATTTATACTACCCCTATGTGATTTTCTCATTTTAGTTATCTCTTCTTCATAAATATCTATTGCCTCGGGTGTCTCTTTTTTCATTGCGTTAAACATTTTTTGATACAAACTATTCTGATAGATGTTAATATATTGTTGTGTGTCTTCCATCAAAAATTTATAATTTTCCCCAATCTCTTTTGCTAAATATTTTTCTTTAGAGCCACTTGCAAATTCAAACCCACCCAAGTGACTAATTTTTCCTCATAGTAATTTTTGAGCTTAAAAAAATCATTACAAGGTAAAATCTCTG
>JALUYL010000076.1 GCA_027012955.1 Sulfurovum sp. | reverse complement strand
CTCCTCCTAGAAGACGACAAACTCTTTAATGAAACCCTTCAAGATTTTTTAGAAGAAGAAGGGTTTATCCTTCATACGGTACTTGACCCTTACTCAGCACTTGATTTGACCTATGAAAACAACTATGATCTCTACCTTTTTGATGTCAATTTACCATATGAAAATGGTTTTGAACTTTTAGAAAAGCTACGACATGCAGGAGATATGACCCCAACGATTTTCATTACTTCTCGAGATGATAAAGAGTCACTCAAGGAAGGTTTTACGCAAGGCGGAGATGACTACATCACCAAGCCTGTGGATTTGGATGAGTTACTGTTACGTATCAATGCGCTGTTGCGTCGTCAAACACGTAGTCAGTTTGTGCAGATAGACACCTTTAGATTTGATGTGATGACAAAGTCTTTGTATGAAAATGACAAGGCATTGGAACTCAGTCAAAAAGCGTCAGAACTGTTACTGGTTTTACTTGAAGCCCAAGGTAGTGTCGTCTCATCAGAACAGATAAAAGAGCGTCTTTGGAGCAGTGCAGAAGAATCTAGCGAAGGCTCTTTACGTGTCTATGTTGCACAGCTTAAAAAATATTTCCCCAAACGTATAGACAATGTCCGAGGCGTTGGGTATAAAATGAGATTAGATGCCTAACAGAATACTAGAACGTCTTTTATCGTTGATGATTTATGTCATTACCATGACAGTATTGTTGATGTCTGTGTATCATTTTTTAGAAAACTGGCATTTGAGTGATTTTAACTTTTTTATAGGTGGTGCTTTGGTTTTACTCGTGGCAGTAGGGTGGGGATATATATTGACCGCGATTATCTTCGCACCAAAAAAACAGATGGAAGATATATTGACTTCACTTACCAATAACATTATCCATGAACTTAACATTCCACTTTCGACCATTCAGGCAAATACTGCCATGTTGAAAAAAGGTATAGAAGATGATAAGACACTCAAGCGTCTAGGACATATAGAAGATGCTTCGCTTCGCTTAGAAAAACTGTATCATGAACTGGTGTATAGTATACGAAAAGAGATGCATACCATAGAAAAAGAACAATTTACTCTTAAATCGTTGATAGAAGAACGTGTTGGCATCTTTGAAGAACAGCAGAGAAATACTTTCCTCTTAGATATAGCCTCATACGAGATAGAAGTAGATAAACTGGGGTTTGAACAGATGATAGACAATTTGTTGACCAATGCTATGAAATATTCATCGAAAGAGAGTGAAATAAGCATTGTCTTAAAGGGTGATACTTTAACGATTTCAGATAAAGGGGTAGGTATGAGTAGTACAGAACTTCTTCAAGTGTATGAGCGTTATTATCAAGCTGATGAGCATAAAGTTGGAGAAGGGATTGGTTTGTCGTTGGTGAAAAGCTATTGTGATGCAGAAAATATCGAAATACAAATTCATTCTGAAAAAAATGTAGGCACAGACATTTGTTTACATCTTTTAAAAGTGAAGAAATAATATTTAACACTGACTTAACACTACTATGTCATACTCTTCTTGTCGAAATAAGTTAAAAGAGCTTTGTTACTCCCTCAAGGTTCTTTTTTTAACACTTCTTAATATTTTTCCGTCATAATACACTCAAAAAAAGACCCTAAATGCAAAGACACGGACCTCGCCATTTTACAGCTTATACGATTACTGCTATCGTGTATCTTTCTGTGGTGATTGCTATTTATTATTCTCAAACCCATACGTTTGCATCTTCTAAAGAAACACAAGAAAATGTGATACATATGGCACTGTCGTCTTTTGTACCCAAACCTGTCGAACCTGAAAAAATAGTGGAAGAGGTCGTAAAGGAAATCGTAGAACCTATAGAAGAAAAAAAAGAAGAAGTGGTTCCTGAGCCTGTTGTGCAGAAAGTGATGCCAAAACCTATTATAAAAAAGCCAAAAAAAGAAATAAAGAAAATTGTGAAACCAAAGCCTGTTAAAAAAGCTAAAAAGAAAACGCGTAAAAATAAAAAAATAGTAAAGAAAAAGGTTGTACACAAAAAGGTTTCTCGTCAACAAGCTTCTTTCAGACAATCAAAAAGTACTCCTGCCCAACGCAATAAATTTTGGAGCGCGTTGCGTACAAAAATAGACAGGCACAAGTTTTACCCTCGTATGGCAAAAAAACGTGGTATGGAAGGTTTGGTTAAAGTACGTTTTACCATCTTGTCTAGTGGGAAGGAGGGAAGCATCTCTGTGACAGGTGATAAAATATTTTATAACTCTGCACGCAATGCCGTAAAAAGTGCCTTTCCTATCGATGCCAGCAAATCTCCTGTTGGGCTACCTACAAGTATCAATTTAACACTTCATTATCAAATCCGATAAATTTAACACATAATTAACACTTACCTTCTACAATAACGCAAATTGTTTCAGGAGAAAAAGATGATAAAACAAAAAGTAGCGCACGCTATAGGGATTTTGGGAGTATGTACATTGGGGAGTATGGCATCAGAGATTGAATTAGAGAGTATTACAGTAGAGACGAAAGCAGGCTCTGAAGTGATAAAAGATGTCAGCGGTGAAGAGTTAAAATCAGCAGATTTGGCAGAAGCGTTGGCAAAGCAAAGTGCCAGTGTCACCTTGGTAAGACGTTCAGGTATCTCAAATGATATCATCATACGAGGGCTTAAGAAAGACAACATCAACGTGACTATAGATGGTGCCAAAGCGTATGGGGCAGGACCAAACCGTATGGACCCTCCTATTTCTCATGTACTGACAAACAATATTGACTACATTACACTCAATGAAGGACCGTATAACGTAGAAGATTTTGGTGTTTTGGGTGCAGACGTGAAGATACATACAAAAGAACCAAGTCAAGAACTCTCAGGGGAAGCTTCTGTGAATGTTGGTAGTTTTGGTTATAAAAAAGGTACGTTGTCTATCTCTGGGGGGACAGAAACAGTACGTGCTTTGTTATCTGTGTCTAAAGAGACAGGAGAACAGTATAAAGATGGAAATGGCAATACCTTTGCCGAGCAGCAAGATATTTATGTGCAAACGCACCCCACATCAGCAAAATTTAGCTACTTGCCAGAACAAAGAGATAGAGATGCCTTTAGTAAAAATACGCTTTTTTCAAAGCTCTATTGGCATATCAATGAAACACAAGATCTTAGTGTAAGCTATACACGTAACAGAAGTAGTAACATCCTCTACCCAAATACTGCCATGGATGCTATCGCGGTAGATGACGATATCTATAACGTACAGTATACGATTAGGGATTTGGGTCAGTACTCAAAAAAACTAACATTGAGTGCGTATTATTCAGATGTTTATCATCCTATGTCTAACATTTTTAGAAAGGTGAGTGCAGTGAATTATATTTCACATACATTGAATGATGTTACCAAAGGTGCAAAAATCAAAAATGAATTTGACCTTTCAAACCACAAAATAAGTCTAGGAATAGACTATAGTAACCGTCACTGGGATGGAGGGTTTTATAAAGATGACACTCCTTTACCTCCTGCATCATTTCATAGTATTTGGGATGCAGATACAGATAATATCGGGCTATTTATGGAAGATAAACTTACTTTAGACAACTGGGAGATAGCAACAGGTTTACGTTATGACTTTACTAATGTGACAACAGCACGGGCAGGGGTGCCAAGCAACAGTTATGATGGACTTAGTGGAAATGTGTTGGCAACGTATCAGGCAAGTGCCAAAAGTCATTACTTTGTAGGGCTAGGCATCGCTTCTCGTGTGCCAGATGGGAAAGAACTGTATTTTTACAACAAAGGGGTAGAAATAGGAACCAACACTTTAAAAAAAGTAACCAATACAGAAATAGACATGGGTGCACAATGGCAAACAGATAGCATACTGCTCAAAGTGAAACTTTTTTACAGTGATTTAGGTGACTACATTGTATACAACGCAACGACACAACGTTATGTTAATACTGATGCCACTTTATATGGGCTAGATATATCAGGTACGTACTTTACGAGTGAGAACACCTATGTAGATTATGGCATTTCCTATCAGCGCGGAGAGAAAAAAGAGGCGCTCGTTGGACAAACAGATAAAGACTTGGCAGAAATCCCACCGTTAAAACTAAACTTGGCACTACATTATGACTATGATGATAGCTTGCAAATGGATGTGAGTGCAGTGTATGGTGCAAAATGGGAACATTTTGATGGAGACAATGGAGAAGTAGCCCTTGACAACTATACTGTGATGAATGCTAAGGTAAGTAAAACATTTGCTAAACATTTTGAACTTACCATGGGTATTGATAATATTTTTAACGAGACGTATGCCTTGTCTAATACCTATAAAGATCAGACACTTATCAGTGGAGGAGGCGATGTGATGCTTATGAACGAACCAGGGCGTTATATCTATACAAATTTAAAATATACATTTTAAATCACTGGAGCATATCTTCAAAAGATGTGCTCCAAACTGGTGTTACTTTTCTGACATGCTGTTTTGGATTTCTTCTGCTTACCCACCTTTTATGCGCTTTAGCGTAGATATTTCCTCGATACTATAAGATTTTTATCATTTTTTTGTTATACTTGTGCGTATTTATTAACAAACTTAAGGAGTAGTCAATGGCATTATTTGATGATGTAAAAGAAGTAGTTGTAGAACAACTAAATGTGAGCCCAGATGAGGTTAAAGAAGAGTCTAAATTCGTAGAGGATCTTGGGGCTGATAGTCTTGATGTTGTTGAGCTAGTTATGGCACTTGAAGAAAAATTCGATATCGAAATTCCTGATGATCAAGCAGAAGCAATCGCTACTGTAAATGATGCAATCAAGTTTATAGAAAACGTATAATCTTCAAGATTAAACCCTTTTTGGGTTTAATAGCATATCTATGGGTACGTCAATACGTATGTATATATATATTATTATAAGTGGATAGGAGAGCCAGTGAAAAGAGTAGTAGTTACAGGTTTAGGGATGATCAATGTCCTAGGACTAGATAAAGAGAGTGCATTTGCAGGAATTATTGAGGGTAAATGTGGGATTAAGACTATTGAATCGTTTGATACAGAAGGTCAATCGGTAACAATAGCTGGTGAGATTACAAATTTTGAATCTTCTATGGTACTCGATGGTAAAGAAGCTAAAAAAGCCGATAGATTTATTCAGTTAGGACTTAAAGCCGCAGATGAAGCGATAAAAGATGCCAATCTTCCAGAAGATGTTGATAGAGAAAGATTTGGTGTTGCCTCAGCTTCAGGGATTGGTGGTCTACCAAATATTGAGAAAAACTCATTGGTATGCGGTAACAGAGGACCTAGAAGAATTTCTCCATTTTTCATCCCTTCTTCTCTTGTCAATATGCTTGGTGGATTTATCTCTATCTATCAGAACTTAAAAGGACCTAATCTCGCTTCTGTTACAGCATGTGCAGCAGGTACACATGCCATTGGTGAGGCTGCAAAGTCTATCATGGTAGGTACAGCAGACAAGATGTTGGTAGTAGGTGCAGAGTCAGCTATCTGTGCAGTAGGTATCGGTGGATTTGCAGCAATGAAAGCACTCTCTACGCGTAATGATGACCCAAAAGCATCTTCACGTCCATTTGATGCAGGTCGTGATGGTTTTGTGATGGGAGAAGGTGCAGGCGCACTTGTTTTAGAGTCTTATGATGATGCAGTAGCACGTGGAGCCACAATCTATGGTGAGATTATCGGATTTGGTGAAAGTGGTGATGCAAACCACATTACGACACCAACAATGGATGGACCTCTTCGTGCCATGAAGGGTGCCTATAAAATGGCAGGTGAACCTAAACTTGATTATGTAAATGCACATGGTACATCAACACCTGTGAATGATAAAAATGAAACAGCAGCTTTAAAAGACTTACTAGGTGGCAAAGAAAATTGCCCTCCTATGAGTTCTATTAAGGGACAGATAGGTCATTGTTTAGGTGCTGCAGGTGCCATAGAAGCAGTTGTATGTCTTATGGCTATGAGAGACGGTATATTACCTCCAACCATTAACTACACTACACCAGATGAAAATTGTGATTTGGATTATGTCACTACGGGTGCGAGAAAAGCAGAGATAAACATTACTATGTCTAACTCATTTGGTTTTGGTGGCACAAACGGCGTAGTTATCTTTAAGAAAATATAAGGACTTTATAAATGGCAACCTATTTAGATTTTGAAAATAAAATTGAAAAGATACAAGAAGAGATTGTATCTGCTCATGCCATTGCCAATATGTCTGCGGTTGAAAGTTTGCAAAAAGATTTACAAAAAGAGGTGAACAAAACATTCGGTTCTCTTTCTGACTTTCAAAAACTTCAACTTGCACGTCACCCAGATAGACCTTATTCTCTAGACTACATTAAACTTATTATGGATGATGCCTATGAGATACATGGAGACAGAGCATTTCGTGATGATCCTGCCATTTTATGTTATATAGGTTGGATAGGTGGTCAAAAGACTATGCTTATCGGTGAACAAAAAGGGCGTGGGGTTAAAAATAAAATCAAACGTAACTTTGGTATGCCAAACCCTGAAGGCTATAGAAAAGCACTTCGTGCAGTACGTATGGCAGAGAAATTTGACATCCCTGTGCTCATGCTTATAGACACTCCAGGTGCCTACCCTGGTCTTGGAGCAGAAGAACGTGGACAGTCTGAAGCCATTGCTAAAAACCTCTTTGAGTTTGCAGCAGTGAAAGTACCTATGATTTCTGTAGTTATCGGTGAGGGTGGTTCAGGTGGAGCACTTGCTATCGGTGTGGGTGATAAACTCGCGATGATGCGTTACTCTGTTTTTGCAGTTATCTCTCCAGAGGGATGTTCTGCTATCTTGTGGAATGACCCATCTAAGGTAGAAGCAGCAACCAAAGCACTTAAAATTACACCAAATGACCTCAAAGAGCACGGTTTGGTAGATGATGTTCTTGATGAGCCACTCATCGGTGCACATAGAGACAAACAAACATCAGCAGATGTAGTTAAAACATACTTCTTGGAGAATGTTAAAGCACTTAGAGAACTTACGATAGACGAAATGTTAGACAAGCGTTATGAGCATTTAACATCTGTCGGGGCTTATAGCGAGTAGTCGCTACCCATCTTTCCATGATACACGACATAGCCCAATTCCTCGTCAATCAAATAGGTGATATGGGATATGTAGGTATCTTCCTTCTCATGTTTCTTGAGAGTACTTTCTTCCCTTTCCCTAGTGAAATTATTATGATACCTGCAGGTTGTTTAGCTTACCAAGGCGAAATGAACCTTTATATGGTGATACTCGTGGGTATTTTGGGCTCTGTTTCGGGTGCATTACTCAACTACTATCTTGCTATGCATTTAGGCAGAAAAATCATCTTAAAGTATGGAAAATACTTTTTTATAAAAGAAGAAACGCTCGATAAACTAGATACGTTCTTTGCAAAACATGGAGAAATTTCCACATTCACAGGCAGACTAATACCAGGCATCAGACAACTCATCTCACTGCCTGCAGGACTAGCACGTATGAGTATGACTAAGTTCTCTTTTTATACAGCCATAGGTGCAGGTATTTGGGTAGTTGTACTTGTAGCTGTTGGTTACTTGGTAGGTTCAAATCAAGAACTTATCTCTGAGTACATGAAGTCAGCCACACTCATCGCTTTGGTGAGTGTGATGTTGATTATTATTTTTTATGTGGTACGAAACAGAAGACGCAGAGAGATACTAGAAGAGTAGTTTATTGTCTAAGAATAAATAAAGCTTGAAAAAGGCTTTGTGTATTTAGCCGCTATTATTGATTGGCATAGTAAAAAGATACTCTCATGGAAACTTTCAAATACAATGGATATTACCTTGGTCACAACCGTACTAAAAGAAGCATTATCACTCTATCCTAAACCAGAGATATTTAACACAGACCAAGGCAGTCAATATACTGCAAAAGCCCATGTAAACATTTTAAAGAAACACGATATTAAAATCTCTATGGACGGGAAAGGTAGAGCTACAGATAATATTTGCATTGAAAGATTCTGGCGAAGTATCAAGTATGAAGAAATCTATCTCAATGAATACAAGAACATGAAAGTACTTAATAGAGCTATAGGAAAATATATGGATTCTTACAACTCAAAAAGATTACACTCAGCAATTGACTACCAAACACCCAATGAAGTGTATTATGACTATATCCCCAAATCACGAAATAGAGATTCCTCCCTCTAAATAATCAACCAAAAACCAAACACTTGATAAAAATGGAGATATTGTTTTGGACATATATATGTAAATCTTGAAAAATATTATTGAAGTAGGTA
>JALUYL010000075.1 GCA_027012955.1 Sulfurovum sp. | reverse complement strand
ACTTTTATCCTTGGACGAAAGTGTCACCTAATGGGTGATAACAGAAAGTGACTCTTTCGTTCTTCTTTTATCCTATTATACGGTACTTCCTCTTGGTGGCTTATTTTTCTATTTCGTTATTGGGGTAGAAGAGTAACTTTAGAAGTTACGCTTTTTGTGTTAAAATACGTTTGAAGAGAAAGTATAATACTCCTCATAAACTAGACCACTTAAATCAACTTTCTTATTCCCAATGTTAGAATGTAAAGCTACGAAGTTCTGGATTTAGGCTTGCGTATGAGGTGATAGATGAAAAGATTGTTGTAGTGGTATTGTTCATAGATAAAAGAGAAGACAATGCTGTCTATAGTGGGATAAAAAAGAGAATGGATAAATAATTTGAACTGTATTTTATTATCAAGAAACACCAAAAGCATTAGTGACGCACAGCAAGTCATGCATATAAAAGAGGTACTAAAATCTAAAGTAGGCGATAGTTTAACCATTGGAGAGATGGGTGGTAACTTAGGTAAGGCTACTATAACTCAAATCAATGACAATGAAGTACTTCTTAGCGATGTTACACTAGATAAAAAACCACCAGCTAAACTTGACTTGACTGTTATTCTTGCTTTACCACGTCCAAAAGTGCTGCGTAGATTGATTATGGATATGACATCTCTTGGTGTGAATAAGCTCATCATTGTAAACAGTTACCGTTCGCAAAAAAGTTACTGGCAAAGTCCACTGCTAAACCGTATAGATGAGTTTGTTTTTGAAGGGTTACAACAAGCCATAGATACCGTGCCATTAGAAATTGAGTTTAAAAAACGTTTTAAACCATTTGTTGAAGATGAATTTCCTGCTTTATTAGCAGATAAAGAGCAAAGTGATGCGGTAATCGCTCATCCTTATGCTTCACAATCTTGGAAAACCTATCTTGATGGTCTAAAGTGCAAAGACAGCAATAAAGAGACTATGCCAAAGATACTATGTGTCGGAGCAGAAGGTGGTTGGATAGACTATGAAGTAGACTTACTTTGCAAACACGGTTGTACAGCTGTGAGTTTAGGAGAGAGGATATTACGAACTGAGACGGTGGTGAGTGTGTTACTTGGTCATTGGTTAGAGGAGAAGTCATCATGCTAAAAATATCAAACAACATTACCCTAGATGAAAATGAAGTAGAGATAAGTGCTATACGGGCAAGTGGTTCTGGTGGGCAGAAGGTCAACAAGGTCTCAGCTGCGATACACCTACGTTTTGACATAGAGGCTTCCTCTCTTCCTGACTACTACAAAGAAAAGCTACTCTCACTCAAAGATAAACGCATCACTAAAGAGGGCATCATAGTCATAAAGTCCCAACAACACAGAAGTCAAGAACAAAACAGAGACGAGGCACTGGAGCGTCTGATAGAACTCATAAAAAGTGTGAATGTAGTGCAAAAAAAGCGTGTGCCTACTAAGCCAACAAAAGGTTCTGTGGGTAGACGACTGGACTCAAAAAAGAAACAGGCGAACAAAAAACGATTGCGTGGGAGAGTAGAGAGGGAATAAAAATATGTCAATATGACATATTTTTGCCTCAAATTTATTTTTTATACTAAAATACCCATACACGGAGGAGTTTTAGTATGAATGAATTATTAGTACAAAATGAGATAGGGAGTCGTATTTTTACACTTCGAGGTAAAGAAGTGATGCTTGATAGAGATTTGGCTGAATTATATGATGTTGAGACTAAACGTGTCAATGAAGCTGTGAGAAATAATCAAGATAAGTTTCTAGAAGATTTTTATTTTGAATTGACAGATAAAGAGTTTGAAATTTTGCGGTCGAAAGATTCGACCACAAAATTTTCTAAAACTAGAGTCAACCCAAAAGTATTTACAGAACAAGGTGTCTATATGCTTGCCACGGTGCTTAAAAGTAAAACTGCATCAGAAGTTACAGTGAGTATCATACGGACATTTGCCAAACTTCGAGAGTTTACCAAGCATTACAATGCCTTAGCCAAAAAAATCATGGAACTTGAACGTAATAATGACAAGCAGTTTAAAGAGGTATTTAAAAGACTGGATAATCTAGTCTCTGATGCACAAGAGGCAGATGAGAAGATAATGGGGTTTATAAAGCCTTCAAAAAGTGATAGAGCTTAGATAATATAAGCTATAATAACCTAATTAAAACAAGGCTACTTCATGGCAAAACATCCAACACCTTTACAACACTTTCGCTCTTTCGCGTACCAAAATAACATCAAAGATTTTGATACGGCTTTAGAGTATTTTACTGTATTTGGTGGTACGGGGTGGGATGTGGATGTCTCAAAGAGTGTGGCTACGCTCATTGAAGACAAGGTACTTTCTAACTATGATGCATTGCATGAAAGTATGACACGGTATACACATAATAATGGCTTGTATCATATGGTGTTGAATATCATCGCTTTGGGTGTAAACCATGAAAATGATGTGTTCAAAAAAGCCAAAGTAGGGAAAGAAAAGGGCGAAGAAGCCATAGATTATCTTGTTAGTAAAAGTTTAATAAAGTTTGATTTGTCTGTAGAGAAACCTTTAAAAGAGGGTGGTGGGAAGTCAGACAGAATTTTGTTTGACTTGCCTTTTATGCGTTTTTGGTTTGCTATGATTTCGCCGAACTATCAAAGTATTTCAGAAGGCGATTATGATGAGTTTGCACAAAAGTGGCATAAAATAAGAGGTAACTTTTCCATCTTACTTTCTAATCTTTTGCTCTTAGAATTGGTCAAAGAAACCTTTAATGCTAAGTCTGAAAATGACCCTATAGTCAAAATAGGTTCTTACTACGATAAAAAGTTAGAGATAGATATACTAGCCCAGAGAAAATCAGGTGACATGATAGCGGGTGCGTGTAAATACTCTGAGACACCCGCAAAGAGTAATATGATGGATACCCTTATAGAAAAGTGTCAAAAAGCAGAACTAGAAATTTCTGACTATGTACTCTTTTCCAAAAATGGATTTACCCCAGAAGTTGAGGCATTAAAAGAGAAGGAAGTAGTACTTCTCTCTAGAGTAGACCTCTCTTCACTGCTTGATAATTTGACGCAAGATGATGTGTTAGTCTATAAGAACAAAAAGTATTAGCCTGTGGCACGCATCAATCAAAAAGCGTTTTATCAAAACAACTATGAGACTTATGGTGTCTCTGCTGAAGGTGTGGCGTGGGATTCGACGCAGACACAGAAACGTCGTTTTTCTGCCATAGTTTCTTGTTTGGGTAATATAAAGAGTGATACACTTGTAGATGCAGGCTGTGGGTTTGGGGATTTTTATCTTTATTTGAAAGAAAAGAATAACTTGCCTAAAAACTACACAGGTTTAGACCTTTGTGAACCTATGGTCAAAGAAGCCAAGGTACGTACGGGTTGTAAAATCGTCCAACGTGACATTTTAAAACAGACTATCCCTTTGGCAGACTGGTATGTGGCAAGTGGTTCGATGAACCTTTTGACTCGGATGGAAACACGCATCTTCATACAACGATGTTTTGAAAAGAGTCGTAAGGGCTTTGTCTTTAACCTCTTATGTGGAAAAGAGCAGGAGGGTGAGTTTAGCTATTGGGTACCTCATGATATCTTGGAACTTTGTAAACCTTTGGGTGCAAAGGTACAGATAAAAGAGGGGTATCTAGATGGTGATTTTACGGTAGTATTACAGGCTTAAACAAAGGGGATAGAGATGCTTATACGAAGTGGTAAAGTACAGTTTTTGTTTTGGACAGCATTTGCTGTGGTGTTACTCTACTTATGGATAGTGACTGTTGGGTTGCAAACTTTTGTACTCCCCGATGAAAAGCCGATGCATTTTCCTCAAGATACAGTATTACTCATGTTTGTACTTTATGGCTTGCTGGCGGTTGCTGTGGTGGCAGGTACGATTATCTCTACGATGATAAATAACAGCTTTTACCAAAAGTTCTTTTCGGTTTTTGTGATAGTCGCATTGGTGACACTTTTGGCTACGAAAAGTATGTTTGGGTAATGTGGTTATCTTAGGGTATAATTTCACATCAATATCAAGGTTAAACTATGTCAGAACATCCATCTAAACACCCCTCACTCCTAGCGCAATTTCGCTCTTTTTGCTACCAAAACAAAGCCACTGACTTTGAAACTGCAGTGACATACTTTGCCGTGTTTGGTGGTATGGGATGGTCTGTAGATATGACAAAACCTTTAGACAAGCTCATCGTCAATAAAGTACTCAGTAACTACCGTTACATACATGGCGACCTTACGAAGATTACACACTCCAAGCCTACTTACCATGCGATGCTCACAGCCATAGCTACGGGAGACAGACGTGAGCATTCTGCGTTTAAAAAAGTGAATGTGGGAAGAGAAGATGGAGAAGAGGTGATAGACTTTCTCATCAAAGATGGATTTTTAAAATTTGACCGTTCTGTCGAAAAACCTGTAGATGAAAAAGATGGTATTTCAGATAAACTGCTCTTTATTACCCCATTTATGCGTTTTTGGTTTGCTGTTATCTCTCCTACCTATAAGAGCATCAAAGAGGGTGACTATACTGAAGTAACGAAGCGTTGGGAGGGGATGAAGTCGGAGTTTACGACACTCATCTATGAACAACTGCTACTTGAACTCATACAACTTAGCTTCAAAGATGAGTTTGAAGGAGATGCCATAGAGAGCATCGGCTCTTACTATGACAAAAATGTGGAGATAGACATTTTAATCAAGCGTAAGTCAGGTGCTATACTCGCAGGTGCTTCTAAGCATTCAAAGCAGAAGATGAATAAATCTGAACTCACAAAACTCAAAGAGAACTGTGTCAAAGCCCAGTTGGATGTTGATACCTTTATACTCTACTCTAAAAATAAGTTTTCTTTAGAACTCAAAAAAGAGAAGGGTGAACATCTACGTCTCTTTTCTCTTAGAAATCTAGCGAAGCTCACGGATAACCTATCAGAAGATGATTTACTAGAGTATACCAATAAAAAGTATTAGTCTCTTAACTACAGCCCTACTCGTATACGATAATTACTATAGCCTTGTTGTCCTTTTATCCCGTCGTAGGTGTTTGGTACAAGCGTAATGTTTTTGCTTTTATCTCTAAATGAACCTCTTACATGGATGAAAAAATCATCCGTATTTTTAGGTAGGTCAAGGGTGATGTCTATAGTGTTTTCTTCCTTTTCCTTCCAGTTCTTTGACTCAGCTTCTACAAGTAAATAGTCACTTTTTATCGCTTTTTTGAGCGTTTGATTGTAGATTTTACTTCCTTTTGGGTAACTGTGTAGCGATGTAAATCCTTGTTGTGATATTTTTGGTTTTATGTTTGTGTTGTGTATGTCTGGAAAAGAGACTGAGAGCCAACCTCTTTTTTTATAGCTTAGATTTTTCATCTTTACGACTACATGAAGTGTATGTTGTGGGGTGATAGTGGTTTGTATGTTAGTTTTTGCACCATAATCATCTGAAAAGCTATATGTCTGTGTTGTGTGCTTTTCTGATATGACTTTTTTGGCTATGTCTATGAGAACACTGTCAGGGTTTATGATAGAAGTTAGTTTATCATAAGGGAGTAAGAATGCTGTCTGCCCCGATGAGTATGGCTTTATCTCATATGCGTTATAGAGAAAAAAGAGTCCTTTAGGTGTGATGGCAATATTTTCTGCTAAAACAAATTTGTTGTCAAACCAATCTAGTTTGGTAAGACTCTCATTTGGCTTAAGGTTATTGAGTCTCATATAGTAGGTTTTAGCGATGTTTGTTAATTTACTTTTATACCCCTCTCCAAGTAAATCTTTCATAGTGAGTTTTTTCCCATTAACACTCTCGAAGTTTTCATATCCTGTGGCGTAGTTTCCATGTGCGCCACCCATGTACCCACCATCGGTTACAGCAAGCGTAAACGTTTTTTCTGTGGTGGCAAAAAGTGCCACAGTTGTTTCTTGTGACCATGTACCTGAAGCATCAAATTCGCCTTCTTTTAAAAACTTCACGATGTATTTTTTTGCATCACCTGGTTTGAAGTTTTCTCGGTAGGGTGCTATTTTCTTTTGTATCGTATCATTAAGTGCGGGGTTACTGCTTTTGATGACTAAGGGGTAGTCTAGTTGGTACTCCATACAGAGTATTTGATGGTTTTTTGTCTTTTGACAATATTTATCATTGAGTATCTCGTCCGTGGTGCTGACATCATAGGCACCTAAGTAGTTTTCTTTGGCTTGAAGTGCCGATGCATTGAGTGTTAAAGCGAGTGCTAAAATAGTAAGTATTTTCATCTGTAGTGTCCTTATATTGTAATGTTACCACGTATGTTTAGAAAGTGTCTTGTGCTGATGTCATCCCAAGGTTTGTTGAGCTGTATAAACGCTTCATAGCTTTGCAGTGCACGTTCAAAGTCATTGTTTTTCCTGCGTTCTTCCTGTAGTACGTCTTTGAGTGCTATTTTGGCTGCATCCATCATGTCTTTAGGGAAGGTTTTTATCTGTACATTTTCAGGTAATTTTTGTAATGCTTTTGCATTTTCATATCTAAACTCTTGGAGCATAGTACCAGTCATCTCTTCACTTGCAGCCGTTATGATGGCACGATGCTCGTCACTTAGTTTCTCCCAACGTGCTTTGTTGAAAGTAATCTCCAAGATACTTCCTGGTTCATGCCAGCCTGTGTAGTAGTAGTCTGCTGCCTTGTCAAAGCCCATCATCCTATCAAGTGCCGGTCCTACCCATTCGGTCGCATCGATGGTGCCACGTTCTAGTGCGGTGTATATCTCTCCAGCAGGAAGCAGTACGGGGTTAACACCCAGTTTTTTCATCACCTCTCCACCTAGCCCAGGGATGCGCATTTTAAGACCTTTGAGGTCACTAAGACTTTTTATCTCTTTTTTAAACCATCCACCCATTTGTGGACCAGTAGTTCCACCGATGAGAGGGTAGAGGTTATACTTACCGTACATTTCGCGCCAAAGCTCATACCCTCCACCAAATTTGAGCCATGTTATCATCTCTTCAGAGGTTAACCCTAGTGGCATACCACCAAAGATGCTAAAGGCGGAGTTCTTACCTTTCCAGTAGTAAACACCAGAATGAAAGGCATCTATCTGCGCTGCAGAACAGCTGTCAAACACTTGTAGGGCAGGGACTAAAATGTTTTTAGGAAATACTTTTATCTCCAACGACCCACCAGAGAGTTCAAAACAGCGTTTGGCAAAGGTATCTACACCTGTTCCCATAATGGGAAAATGTGCAGGCCATGACGTAGCAAGTTTAAGTGTGACTTTTTTAGCTTTATTGACATTGACTGTACCTGCTTTGCTTGTCTCTTCAGCTCGATGACAAGCACTGAGTGCGACTGCACTGGCACTTAGTGCAGTTGTGGTTAGAAAGTCTCTTCTTTTCATGTAGGTGTGCCTTGGTAAATGATTCTTTTTGTTTGCATATATTGTAGCATATTACTTAGTGTGTTAATAGTATTTATAGGGTAAAATAATTACTATTAAATACACAAGGCTCTAAAGTATGGCACTAAGTTGGAACGAGATAAGAAGCAGAGCAATAACTTTTACAAAAGAGTGGGAAGATGAAAGTCGGGAGAATGCAGAGTCTCAGTCTTTTTGGAATGACTTTTTCGATGTCTTTGGTATCTCTCGTAGACGTGTGGCTACTTTTGAAAAGCCTGTGGCGAAACTCGGAGACAAAAAGGGTAGCATCGACTTACTTTGGAAAGGTGTCATACTCGTAGAGCATAAGTCTAGGGGTAAGGACTTAGACAAAGCATTTCAACAAGCAAAAGACTACTTCCCTGGCATCAAAGACCGTGAACTTCCTAAGTACATCTTGGTATCTGATTTTGAGATATTTAGACTGTATGACTTAGAGGAGGGTGGTCATACACAGTTTCATATAAAAGAATTTTCTAAGTATATCAAACTTTTTGGCTTCATGGCAGGGTACACCACACATAAGGTACGCGAAGAAGACCCTGTTAACATCAAAGCAGCAGAACTACTGGGTAAACTACATGATGAGCTTAAAGTGACTGGCTATGACGGACACCCTTTGGAGCTTTTCTTGGTACGCTTACTCTTCTTGATGTTTGCCGAGGATACCGCTATATTTGAAAAGAATTCTTTTGTGGAGTATCTTGAAGCAAAGACTAACGAAGACGGCTCAGATGTGGGTGCCAAACTTACAGAGCTTTTTCAAGTGCTTAACACGCCTGAAGACAAAAGACTCAGCACAAGAGATGAAAGTCTAAACGACTTTATCTACACTAATGGTAAGCTTTTTGAAGAGTTTTTGCCCATACCTGCCTTTGACACTAAGATGAGAGGGGTACTCATAGAGTGTTGCTACCTTGACTGGAGCAAGATAAGCCCTGCCATATTTGGTTCACTTTTTCAGTCTATCATGGACAAAAAGGCTAGACGAAACTTGGGAGCTCACTATACGAGTGAAGCTAACATTCTTAAAGTCATCAAGCCATTGTTTTTAGATGAACTTCATGCTAGATTTGAGAAACTAAAAAAGAACAAAAAGAAACTCCAAGAGTTTCAAAAAGAGTTAGCGACCTTGCACTTTTTAGACCCTGCTTGTGGGTCTGGGAACTTTCTCATCATCGCGTATCGTGAGTTACGTTTGTTAGAGTTAGAGATACTCAAAGTATTGCACAGTGCTAGTGTACTGGATGTCTCTACCATCGTGTGGGTAGATGTAGACCAGTTTTACGGCATAGAAGTAGACGAATTCCCTGCACAGATAGCACAAGTCGCCATGTGGCTCATAGACCACCAAATGAACATGCGTATAAGCGAACACTTCGGACAGTACTACGCTAGGCTACCTCTAAAAAAGTCTGCCAATATTGTCAATGCGAACTCTTTGGAAGTTGATTGGAAAGAAGTAGTCGCTAATGATAGACTCTCTTATATCTTGGGTAATCCTCCATTTATAGGGCATCATTTGCAAACAACAAAACAAAAAGAAGAACTAAATACTATTTTGTATGATATTAAAGCATCAGGTGTTATGGATTATGTTTCTGCTTGGTTTTACAAAGCATCGGCATATATACAAGATACCAAAATAAAAGTCGCATTTGTTTCTACAAATTCTATAGCTCAAGGAGAGCAAGTTGGGATATTATGGAGTAAGTTGTTAGAAAAGTATAAAATAAAAATACACTTTGCACATCAAACATTTAACTGGAGTAATGAAGCCAAGTCAAATGCAGCTGTACATGTAGTTATAGTTGGATTTGCAAACTATGATACAGATAATAAAAAGATATATGAATATGAAGATATAAAGAAAGAAGCCCATGAAAGAAATGTAAGAAATATAAATCCATATTTAGTGGAAGCAGATGATATTGTTGTGACTAATAGAAGTAAACCTTTATGCAATGTTTCTGCAATGAAATATGGAAGTAAGCCAACAGATGGAGGTTTCTTTCTTTTGGATGACACAGAGAAAGATATATTAATTGATAAAGACCCAAATGCAAAAAAATTTATAAAACCATTTTTAAGTGGAAGAGAGTTTTTAAAAAGTATTAATAGATGGGTAATTTGGCTTGTAGATGCAAATCCAAATGATTTAAAAATGTCTCCAGAGATACTTAAAAGGGTTGAAGAAGTTAAACAATTTCGATTAAAAAGTAAAGCAAAATCTACAAGAGAATATCCATATCATACACTATTTAGACAAGTAACACAGCCGAATAGTGATTTTATTTTAGTGCCTAGAACTACATCCTCAAATAGAGAATATATTCCTATGGGGTTTTTTATAAAAGATTTTATTGTAGGAGATACCTGTCAAGCAATCCCAAATGGAGACTTATTCCTCTTCGGACAATTAACATCACTTATGCACATGACTTGGGTAAAATATACTTGTGGACGGCTAAAAAGTGACTACAGATACTCCAAAGATTTGGTGTACAATAATTACCCATTCCCAAAAGATGTAAGTGATAAAAACAAAACTACAGTAGAAGAAAAAGCCCAAAACATACTGGACATCAGAGCAGAGTTTACAGACAGCTCATTAGCTGACCTCTACGACCCACTAGCCATGCCACCCAAACTCAAAAAAGCCCACCAAGAGCTAGACCGTGCAGTAGACAAATGCTACACCAAACGGACATTTAAAAGCGACAAAGAACGCATAGAGTTTTTGTTTGAGTTGTATGAAGAATATGTGGCAGATGTGAAAGTATGACAATTTGACATGTTTTTGAGTGATTTCCAGACTCTAAGCTACAATGTTAAAAAGCATCTAAAGGTATAAAATGCAAACCCCCTTCCTCCTCTACAAAAACGAAAACAACCAAGTAAAAGTAGATGTACTTCTAAAGGATGAAACATTATGGCTTAATCAAAAGCAGATAGCTGAATTATTTGGTTCAGAAAGAAGTGTAATTACTAAGCATATAAAAAATATATTGGAGGATGAAGAACTAGCAAGTTCAACTTGTGCAAAAATTGCACAGGTTCAAAAAGAAGGCTCTCGTGAAGTAAAAAGAAACATTGAATACTACAATCTCGACATGGTCATAGCAGTAGGGTACAGGGTAAACTCCAAACAGGCTACGCACTTTCGCATCTGGGCTACGAATGTACTAAGAGAGTACATCATCAAAGGCTTTGCTCTAAATGATGACAGGTTCAAAAGTGGAAACTCTATGACATACTTTGATGAACTACAAGCACGCATACGAGACATACGCATCTCAGAACGCTTTTTCTACCAGAAGATAAAAGATATCTACACCACAAGCATAGACTATGACGCTAAAGATGAAAAGACTATAGCATTTTTTAAGACTGTTCAAAACAAACTGCTTTGGGCTATCTCATCTGCGACTGCTGCTGAACTCGTGCATAGTAGGGTAGATGTAACACTTCCGCTGTTGGGTATGCAGTCACTGGGTAAAGAAGGGAAAAACATAAGTAAAAAAGATGTGAGCATCGCTAAAAATTACCTGAACGAAAAAGAGATAAAACTTCTAGGACTACTCGTGGAGCAGTATCTAGCCTTTGCAGAGACGATGGCAGAACAGAAAACACCTATGTACATGAAAGACTGGATACAAAGACTCGATGCCATCATAAGTCTAAATGGAAGAGAGCTTTTAACGCATGCTGGTCAGATAAGTCATGACATGGCAGTAGCTAAAGCAGACCTCGTTTATATGGAGTATAAAGAAGTGCAAAAAGAAAAAAACCATAGAGATAATTTACTAGAACTTGAAAATGACATGAAAAGTTTGAAAAATAAATGAAGTGTCATATATGCAATCAAAGCACAGTGTTATTTAAGCATGAGAAGAGAGATGTCACCTACTATCACTGCACGTCATGTGAATACATCTTTAAATCCCCAACATGCTATCAAGACCTAGAAACACAAAAAGAGCGCTATAATCTCCATGAAAACAATGAAGAAGATGAAGGCTATAGAGCGTATTTTCAACGCTTTTTGGATTTTGTATTGCCTCATGTAGAGAACGTTAAAACAGCGTTAGATTTTGGCTGTGGGCGTACTTCTTTGTTAGCGAAACTATTAGAGGCAGAGGGTATAGCGTGTGACTATTATGACCCTATCTATCATCCTCATACTTTAGATGAAAAGAAAAGGTATGACCTTATAGTCTCCACGGAAGTCTTTGAGCATCTGCATCAGCCAAGAGAGGTTTTTGAACAGTTGTTAGATAAGTTAAACTGTGGTGGATTCCTTGCCATCCAAACAGAGTTTCACTCTAATGAACAAGCCTCGTTTGAAAAGTGGTGGTACCCTGCCGATACTACGCATATCGTCTTTTTTAGAGCTAAAACTTTTAGCGTTTTATGCAAATACTTTAACTGTCAATACATCACCGACAATGGTAAAAATATGGTTGTGCTACAAAAATTAACTTGATTTTGTGGTGTTACTGTCTTTTTTCTGCTTCTTTTTCTTGCTTCTAAATGCTCTAATGTTTCGTACATGTTGCTTGTAAGATGAAGCAAAATCATGTCTGCCTTTTTTGTTTAACATGAAGTAGAGGTAGTTTGTTTTCTTAGGGTGCATGGCAGCGTCGAGTGCTGTCATAGTGACGGTACAAAGTGGTGCAGGGGGTATGCCACCATATACATACGTGTTATAGTAGCTTCTGTCTCGTCTTATGCGTTTGGGAGTGACTGCCTTGTGAGAGTGCTTCCCATAGTTCAGTGTCCCATCCATCTGTAGCTTCATACCTTTGTTCAGTCTGTTTTCGATGACAGAAGATATAAGATACATTTCATGTTTGTTGTTGGTCTCTTTTTGGATGATAGACGCGATGATAAGCAGTACTTTAAGTTCGAGTTCATTAGGATTACTTGCATTACTACAGTTTTGGTGTGCAAAAACTTTAAGACGTTCGCTAGAAGCTTGAAAAAGTGCAGTGATGACGGCACGTTCATCGGCTTTTCTAGAAACTTGATAGTACCCTGCAAATATATCACCCTCCAAATACTTGGTAAGTCGTCTGTACTCTTGCAGTAACTTTTTATGGTTTAGATGTAAATTTTTTGCAAGGCGCTTGGTGAGTTCTATGCTGTTTTCTCCTGCATAGAGCTTTACCCGTATGGTTTTTTCTTTTTTCTGTGAGAGTTGTTCAAAGAACTTAAAACGTTTTTTAGGTGTTTTTTTAACCGTATACCAACCCTTCTTTGGGGTTTTAAAGTACTGTAACATGATTTTATCTATGTCTGAGACACCATAGCCATTTTCTTTCAGTGTATCTATGACAGTGTTGATGTCAGAAGAGGGAAGATAAAAGGTGCTTTTCCCTTTTTTTACAGGAATATAATTATACACAAGTGGCAAAAGCAATAAAACGATAAAGATTTTGGCAAGTACACGAAGAAAGGTATATTTTTTACGGATAAGTTTCTTCATAGTGGAAATACCTTTATTAGTCTATATTATAAATATAGTTAATAAAGACTTTGTATCTACTGAAATATAAGTTTAAAAAAGTGAATACTCTTCTTTAATGGTATTGAGTATGCTTTTGTCTGCTTTGTAGATGAAAGCATAGTTATACTGAATGTTTTTAAGCAGTTCTCGAACTTCTTCTTCTGTATTAAACCAATGTGGATGGTCGATACCAGGAATCTTTGCTTTAGGAGGAGAAAAGACAACACTTTTTACCCACATATTGCTTCTCATGACATATTCTCTGGCTTTTGTAATGTCCGAAGTGTTGTCTGTAAATATGGCAACCCTGTCTGTTTTACTCGCTTGCGTACTGCGTAATTTTGCATCTATAAAGACAGGTAAAAAGTGTTTTGTGTACTTTATTCTGTCCATGGTTGTTGGTAAATCATGGATATTACAGAAATCAACAGCACGTAACAAGTACTCCAAATGAAAAGGAATTAACTCTTTTTCCTGATAGAGGAAACCATCTACTTTAAAGGTACTTTTAAAGAGCGTGTCTGAAACCAAATATCCATCGACTTCTTTGTTTAGTGTAGGCACATCAGGCATAATGAGTTGCATCAGTTCTTTGTCTGTACCTGTAAAGAGTGAAGCATCGGAGTTTAGTATCTGTTCAAACGCTTTACGCCAGTCATTGGCGATGAAAGTCACATTGCCTTTGTGTTTGAGTATGAGCTTTAAAAACGTAAGTTCATGCTCACTAAGAAGGAAGAACAGGGCTTCTTTTTTGATAATCACATAACGGATCAGCTTAAAAGCTGCGAGTTGGATGTCTGAGACTTTTATCCATGCGATTTCATCATCATTTTTGATGATGCTGTCATCATCGTAGATAATGGCATACGCACCATTGGCTAAGGCTTGGTCTATCTCTTCTTGGTTTGAAGAGAAAAAGAGATCACCATGTTCTACTTTTGATTGGTAAACTGTGGCAGATTCTATCGCCTGTACTTGTGGTGTATTGGTTAGTACACCCTCTGTGAGGTTAAGTATATCTTCTATTTTCATGATTAACCTATATTCGTTCCAGCCGTTTTAGGCTTTTCAGGGCGTATCATACACAGCCCATCTTCATCTTTGGCTGCAAGAAGCATACCTTGACTTACAAGTCCCATGAGCTTGGCTGGTTTGAGGTTTGCTACGACACAGACTTGTGTGTTTAACATATCGTCTGCACTGTACCACTCTTTTATACCCGCTACTACTTGTCTTGGCTCCTCTTCACCAACATCAACTTGAAGTAAAAGAAGTTTTTTACTTTTTGGTACTTCTTCTGCCTGTACCACTGTTCCTACTTTAAGAGAAGTTTGGAAGAATTGGTCTATGCCTATGTATGCAATACCCTCAATCTCTTTAAGGTCTTTTTTCTTTTCTATTTTTGGTTCATCCGTTTTAGTGGTTTTGTCCTCAGGCTCTATCTGTGTAAGTAGAGGCTCTTCGATACGAGGAAAGAGAGGGTCTATTTTTTCAAGTGTAAATGGTGCAAGAAGTTCTGTACCTTTTGCAAGTCTGTTCCACGCATCATTGTCTATAGTGAAGTGTAGGGCATCTGCTATCTTTTTACATACGGCAGGCATCACTGGTGAGAGCATCACAGAAACTTTTGCCAAGATAGCAGCAATGAGACCGTTAAGTGCCATCGCTTCTTCCTCTTTGCCTTCTTTCATGAGTGTCCATGGTTGGTACATGTCTATGGCTTTGTTGGCTACAGTTAGTGGTCTCCAAAGCTCTTCTAAGTAACGGTGAATCTGCATTTCAAAAAGAAGTGGTTCAAGTTTGTCAAGTGAAGCATGTACTTCATCAAGCTCTGCTTGGTAGTACTTAGTTACATGAGAGGAATCTACTTTACCATCAAAATACTTTCCACTCATACCAATCACACGGTTGAGTAGGTTTCCAAGGTCATTCCCAAGATCAGAGTTGATACGGTCTATGAGCGCTTTTTGTGAAAAGTCACCATCTCCGCCAAAAGGTACTTCACGAAGCATAAAGTAACGGAAGTTGTCTAGTCCGTATGCATCTGCAACCTCTTTAGGGTTTACCACATTTCCTTTAGATTTAGACATCTTCTCACCATCACGTGTCCACCAACCATGTGCTGCAATATGCTTAGGCAATGGAAGTCCCAGACTCATAAGAAAGGCTGGCCAGTAGATAGCATGGAAACGTAAGATGTCTTTACCTATAAGCTGTACACGTGCAGGCCAGAAGTCCATGTTTTTATCATCTTTCCCATAGCCAAGTGCTGTGACGTAGTTCATAAGAGCGTCTAGCCATACATACATGACATGTTTTGGGTCATTAAGTTCTGCAGGGAGTTTAACACCCCAGTCAAATGATGTTCTGGTGATAGAAAGGTCTTGAAGTCCACCCTCAACAAAACGGATAACTTCATTCTTTTTGCTTCTTGGTAAGATACAGTCTGGTGTGTCGTTGTACCATGCAAGAAGTTTATCTTCATACGCAGAGAGTTTAAAGAAGTAAGACTCCTCCTCTACAATGCTTGTACTTTTTCCACATTCTGGACAAAATTCGCCATCTACAAGTTGAATCTCAGGGAAAAAGGTTTCACAAGAGATACAGTAGTGACCTTTATATGTGTCTTTGTAAATATCTCCATTACTATGCATGGTTGTAAATGCTTTTTGAACACCCTTCATGTGGTCTTCGTCAGTGGTACGTATGAACTTGTCATAAGAGATGTCAAAGTCATCCCAGAGGTCTTTAAATGTTGTAGAGATTTTGTCTGCATAAGCTTGAGTGCTTTCACCTCTTTTTTTGGCTGCTTCTTCTATCTTCTGTCCATGTTCGTCTGTACCGGTAAGAAAGAAAGTCTCTAGTCCTGACATACGTGAGTAACGCGCCAGAGTATCTGCAATGATAGTCGTGTAAGCATGACCAATGTGTGCAATGTCATTGACATAATAAATAGGGGTAGTGATATAGGCTTTTTCGCAAGAGTTTGGCATAAAGTGTTTCCTTAAACAAATGAGTTTTTTGGTTTGCAGTGGATGCAAATTTCGATAGATATTCTAACTAAAATGTGCTGTAGGGTCGGTGAAATAAAAAATATTGTATACTATGGTAATTTTCGTAGGGAAAAGAATCTTAAAATGTGGAGACAACTATGAGTAACAATAACACTATCGACGAAGAAGCATACCGTAAAAAGCAGACTTATTCTGATGAAGAAAAACAAATCATCATGGATAGACTGAACAAAGAGCGGCTTATTGACCAACAAGCTTCTAAAGGTTTAGACGGTAAAAAAGCAGTGTATGACCAGAGTGAAAAAAACAAAATCCTGGACAAGCTTAATGAACAGCGTTTAAGTAAACAAAAGCGTCAAGAGATACAAGAAAAACGTATAGGTAACAAAGAAGTCTACAAGTTTGGTGGTAAAAATTTATATAAGTTTTTACAAATGGAACGAGAATATTTTATAGAAATCTCAGATATCGACAAAATCACAAGCCGTGCTTCTATTATCACGCTTTACTACCGTACATTTGATGAACTTAAGAAGAAAGATGTACTCATAAAAACAGAAGTGTATTCAGATAAGTTTTTCATCTCTTATGACGCTATACGTGTCTATTTTAAGGGTTATGCTTTAGAAGATGTACGTAAAAAGTAATGTACTATGTTTACATCGTTCAATGTGCAGATGACACGCTCTACACGGGCATAGCCACAGAGCTAGAACGCAGAGTAGAAGAACATAACAACTCAGACAAAGGTGCCAAATACACCCGTGTAAGACGCCCCGTAAAACTTGTTTACAGTGAAGAGTACCCCGACAGAAGCACAGCTTCTAAACGGGAATATGAGATAAAAAAGAAGATGAGTCGTACACAAAAGCTTAAACTTATTGGTGCTTAATCCATAGGTTCGCCTGTACCCATAGGCATATTGGAACGTGAATATTCTATCATTCCTCCATCATATACTTTGGCATCTTTTACGCCTATTAAAAATTTGGCTACAAACCAAATGCCTCTTGTTTTATGCCCAGAGTTACAATAAAAATAGATAGGCTTATCTAACTCAACACCAAAGCCGTTATTATATAAAATAGACTTCGCCTCTTTTTTATCTAAAAATACAAAGTAGTTACCCTCTTTTTTAACATAACGTATCATTGGTGTTAATTTTGCAGTAGGAATGCGTCCATGTCTTGCAAGTGCTTTTTTCTTGTCTTCACCTCTATAAAATTTACTTACTCTTGCATCTGCTATTTGTTTGTCCTCATCATACATAGCAGCAAAAATATCATTAATGGAAGCTACTTCATGTATGTCGTATGTTTCTAGTTCTAGTTCACTTGCTTTATTTGTTGGAGTATTAGTAGATGTTTTCTTCTTCTCATCTATCCACTTTGCATACCCACCGTTTAGCAGTGCAACATTTTGAAGACCATAAATCCAGCTATTCCACACACCACTTGCAGCATCTGCAAAATCTACAGCGTTTTTACCCCCACTGTAAAAAACAATGGCACTTTCATCGTCTATGCCTACAGCTTGGTACATTTTCTGAAGTTGTTCTGGGGTAGTAGGAAGTTTCTTTACAGAACCCAATGTACCTTGAAAGTACATTTTCTTTGGTATATTGACCGCACCTGGTATGTGACCTTTTAGGTATGCTTTGTTCTCTCTGGTATCTACTATCACAAGGTGTGCATCATCCAAATGACTATGGAGCCACTTTGTACTTGCTATATGGTCGTTGGGTACCTCTAGTGCTAAAAGCAGGCTAGATGATAATGCTACGATGCTGATTACTTTGATGAGACGCTTCATTTTATTTCCTTATTAACAAATTAGGCATTTAACTAAATACTTTATAGTATGGTATAATAATTAAAATGAAATGTCAAGGAAAAGAATGTTAAATATGCATCAAAAGATTAAAATTTTTAAAGCATTAGGGAATGAAACAAGATTTCTTATTTTTAAAAATGTATTTACTGGAGGGTATACATGCTCCATAGATAAAAAAGACCCTAAAGTAAAAGTAAGTCCTCATGCTACATGTGTGAGTACCATAGCTGAACACTTTGAATTTTCTTTGCCTACTATCTCTAAACATCTAAAAGAATTAAGAGAAGCAAATATCGTCACGATGGAAAAGAAAGGCAATAAAATTTACATAGAACCAAACATCGAGACTGTACGTGAATTAGGTGGATGTTTTACAACATTGGTAGAAAATTTTGAGGAAAATCGTGAACTCTTTTTTGGTGATGTAGCCATGAGTTAGCACTTCTTCATTACAAATACACTATACGCTTGAGCTGTATTTTTAGGTGTGATATGTGTAAATTTATCATAGGCTACGAGTTGTAAAGTTTCTGGTAATTCTGTTAACATACGCTCTTTATCATATGCTCTTGTTTCTAGTCCTGCACAACTTAGTTCTCCGTGGGGTGCAAAAGTACTGATAATGGCGAAACCTCCATCCACTAAACTTTCTTCTAAAACTTTAAAATAACGCTCTCGCTCTTTTTTTGTCAATAAAAAATGAAATACAGCCCTGTCATGCCATAGTGTATACAGTTTATGTGTCTCAAATGTAAGTATGTCAGAACATATATAACTTGGGGTAACAGTAGATGTAAGACGCTCTTTGACGATGTCTAGACAGGTATGTGAAGTATCTAAGAGTGTTATATCTTGGTAGCCCTCATTCAGTAATGCATCTATGAGTAAAGAAGCACCACACCCAACATCTATGATAGCATCTTCTTTTTTTGTATAAGTTTGTATGAGATTTAGTGAACGTGATGGGCTGCTTTGGTGCCAAAAAACTTGGGTATAGTCTTTGGTTTTAAAGATGCTGTCCCAGTGTTTTTCTCTTCTTTGTGTTGCAGGTATTTTACTAGCATGAAATGTAGCACCTTGTGTTGTCTCAGAAGTTGTGTAGTGCGTGAATCCTGTACAGGCTACATCTGCAAAGCCAGCTTTTTCTATGATCTCTATGAGTTCATTTTGACGAAGTGTTCCTGCTACACAGTTTGCCCAGTCTTCCTCAACATCTTTGTCTGTATTGTTATCCTTTATGCAACAGGCACTTTTTTCTACAGAACAACAAGCACCATCATCTATGGAGATATCTATCATGTCAGCAAAGTAGAGTTTGCCATCGGGTTTAAGTACCCTATAGATTTCAGAAAAGACACTCTCTTTGCAGGATGTAAGATTGATGGCACCATTGGAGATAACTACATCAACACTTTCATCTTCTATAGCAATGTCATCAAAACCACTTTCTAAGATTTGTACATTGTCAAATCTTGCTAGTTTTGCATGCTCCCTTGCTTTTTCAACCATCTTGGGCGTAATATCGACACCCACTACATTGCCCGATACTCCTACATGAAGGCGAGAGACCAATACATCGACTCCTGCACCACAGCCAAGGTCTAAGACAGTATCACCTTCTTTAATGTTCGCATTTTGAAATGGATTTCCCACTGCAGCACAGTATTCCCATACTTCTGTGGGAAGCGCATCTATCCATGCCTGTTTATAGCCATGCGCTTTTGCATTTTCCAAACCCTTCTCCCACCCAAAATCTTTATTTGGATTTTGTGCCAACTCTGTATAGAGGTTGATTATTTGTTGATTGTCTGCCATGTATTATTCCTCTTCTATGGTTGGATATCCTGCAAGTTCCCATGCTTTCAATCCACCTTTTAAGTGATATACATTTTTATAGCCCAAATCCTTTAAAGTCGCTGCAGCAAAAAGACTGATAAGTCCTAACTTACTGTATACAACGATAACGGCATCTTCATCTTGCATGACTTTTAAAGCGTTAAATAATACTTTTCCGTATGTCATAGAGTGACTTTCAAAAGCATCAATGACTTGACCATTTTTATGACTTGGTTCACGTACATCAAGAAGTATCACCTCTTCTTCCTCATCCAATAATTTTTTCAGTACAGGTGGAGGCATCTCTTCGATAACCTTTCTTTTTTTTGCTATAGCCATGTCTAGTTTTTCAAGCCCTGTACCACTACATGCGACTTGTTTATATGGTGTTGGATGTGTTTTTTCGGTATGCATATATTCCCAAACTATAAGTGCCTGTTCATTGGTTGGTGCATCTCCTTCTAGGGTCTCTAGAGTATTTTTAAAAGGTTTATCTTGTGTCGTTTTTACCTTTTTCGTTGGGCTTGCTTCACTTTCACAAGTACCAGTACTACAACTCTCTGCACTAGGTGCTGCGTCAAAGACTTTGTTACCCCATTGAGGAAAGGAAAGCATCACTACAGAAAAGAGGGTTACGATAGCTAAAAAGGTTTTACTGGAAAAAAAGCTTCCTTTCTCATCACAGGCACAGTCTAACTCTTTAGATGGTTTGAGTTTGTCAACCCAGGCATAGAGCAAAACAAGTACTGTAAATGCTACCAAGTAGTTATGATAGGGTGCCAACCATGAGAAAGAAGAAGCGAGAGTACTTGAACCTGCAAGTACTGCTAACACAGGAGTGATACAGCATAACGATGCTGCTACTGTTGCACCGATGACAGTGAATATTTTTTTATTAGACATTAAGTTCCTTGAATATGTTTAGCTAATAAGCTAAATTGATTGCATATGCTACATAGCAAAGGCTTAAATAAAAGTTAATTGTCTAAATTGCTAAATAGATATTATTTCTGATATAATACATCTAAAGAAGAATTGTAAGGGTTATAAATGTTAGATATGGACGATAAAACTAAGATTTTTAAAGCATTGGGAAATGACACGAGATTTAAAATATTTAAAAACATTTTTACGGGTGGGTATGCCTGTTCTATTGATAATACACAACCTAAAGACGATATTATCGCGCAGGCTACGTGTGTGACAAGCATCGCAGAACATTTTGATTTTGCGCTACCTACTATATCTCGTCATCTTAAAGAACTCAAAGATGCACAGATTATTACCATGACTAAAAGTAAAAATAAAATATATATAGAACCTAATATAGATACCATGAAAGAGATAGCAGAATGTTTTGGAAAGCTTGTAAAAGAGTATGAAGAGGGTGTTGTATATCAGTTTGATAACACCAAATAAAAAGGGTTAAAACTCAAACCCTCCGCCTGCACCTTTACTCATAGAGTCATAGACAGCTTTGATGTAGGCATCTCTTATTTCACACTCTAGAAGCTTCTCACACTTAAGACAGCTGCTTACTTGTTGCTCATCTTGACATGCTTCAAGTGCTGCTTTTTTATGGGTGAGGGCGATTTGCCATTCATCTAGGACTTGTTCAGACATTAGTTTTTGATACCATATGCTTTTTTAAGGGCTTCTACTTCGTAGTTAGAGCCAAAGAAACATGGGCTTGTGTCATGTGGGTGAGAAGGAACAAGTTCCATAAGTCTCATGCCTTTGTTGTTGATGGCTTGTCCGCCTGCTTGTTCGTACATAAATGCAAAGGGGATTACTTCAAAAAGTTGTCTGAGTTTTCCGTGTGGCTTGTCTGAAGTCCCAGGGTAAGAGAAGAGTCCTCCACCTTTTAGCATGATTTGATGTAAGTCAGGTACCATACCACCAGAGTAACGCAATCTGTAACCCTCTGCAAAAAGGTCATCTATAAATGTTTTGTGGTAGTCACACCAGTTTTGCTGTGTGCCTCCTGGTGCATTGAGTTTCCCTTTTTCGCCCATAGTCACAGAACCTATCTCTTTAAACTCACCACCCATCACACGTGAAAGCATAGGTGCTTCCCCTTTGCTTGCAATCATAAGTTCAATACGAGGTCCATAGACAACATATGCAGATGCTACAAGGTTTTGGGCTTTAAGCTCACCCTCGTAGATACCAAAAATAGAACCTACAGAGAGGTTTACATCTACAAGAGAAGAACCATCAAGTGGGTCATAACAGATAGTATATTTCCCACCTTTATTGAGTTCTAACACACCTTCTTTTTCTTCACTTACCAGGTTTTTTACCACAGCAACAGAAGCAAACGCTTTTTCTATGATAATGTCTGAGAGAACATCTAGTTTGAGTTGGTCTTCGCCTGAAGAGTTTTCAGAGTCTGAGTACCCTAAGTCTGAAGTTTTGATGGCATTGTCTATCTCAAAAGCAACGGCTTTGATGGTGTCAAAAATAGTAGTCATGTTAAAGTTCCTTTGCGTGGGTGTCTATCCACTCTATGATTTGTGTTGTGTTGTTAAGGTCAAGCAGGGTGATGTGCTCTGGTATGTTGTAGTCTGCAAGATTGATGCTTTCATCGGTAGCTATGGCTTCCGAACATGCAAAGTAGCTCTCATCTATCTTATTTCTAAAAATAGCGATACGTGGTAGAGGAAGTGTTTTGAGTCCTTCTACCAGTAAGATATCAAAATCATTAATCATCGAAACGATGTCATCGAGGGTTTTTTCACGCTGTGAAAAGTACGTCGTACGGGTAGGAGAGGTGATGACTACTTCTGCCCCTGTCTTAGTGAACTTGTCACTGTCTTTTCCCTCGACATCAAACTGTGCCTTGTCTTTCGGGTCATTTTTGATGATGGCAACTTTACGTCCCTCTATCAATGTTTTAGCCACTTTCTCAACAAGTGTCGTTTTCCCACTGTTGGATGGACCAGTAAATGCTACAGCAAATCTTTTTTTCACGGTACACTTTCCTTGATGTTAATTGTAGGAATTATACTTAAAAGTTTATTGAAACTATGTTAAACTCTTTTCCGTCAAATAAGGAGTGCATTATTTTAAAAGTCTTTTTTCTCACCTTGGTAACATTTGTTTTTGTGGGCTGTACTTCTGAAAAAGATGTAGCATTGTTAGCGCATTATAAAGAATATATAACTTACCATAAACAGCTCAAACATACAGAAAAAACACAACTTTACGAAAATAATGTCAGTAAAGCAGTACTTACCGCAACTTACCTCTACACACCAAACTTTGAAAACAATGACAGCAGAGATGAAGTCTTTGTCGTAGGTGTGCATCTTGAAGATGAAATCCTCTCGACTATCAAAGGTTATGGCTATAACTTAACCTTAGATGGCATACTTCCAAAAGAAGTAAAAATGTTGTCGAAAAATGATGACATACTAAAAGACCTCTCTTTTGTAACAGAGTGGGGAAGTTACTATAAAGTGACATTCCCACATACAAAGGCAAAATCATTTTACCTAGTATTTGAAAATGACATCTATGGAAAAGGAACATTACATTTTTCTAAAGTAGCAAAGTATGCTTTGGAAGAGGGTAGGTTTAAAAAGTAAGTGTTATTTTCTAAATTTATCTGTTTTTGAAGGGGTTGCGAGAGTCTTTAAAAGTGAGAATATACGTGTTTTTATACCAAGTTTATTCATATAGATGACATAATTTGCCAAAACTTTTTTACCATACTCTCGAGCTTCTACATTTTTCATAGTCTCCATACTCATATACGGCTCATAAGCCCCTTTTCTAAAATGCTGTTGATTTCTGATATGTCTTCTTGTAAAACCTATACCACCGTTGTACGCATAGGCGATAAAAAGAGGATGATGTAAAAATTTGGTAAGATAGTTGAGATGGTAATCTGCATATTCTATGGCTTTATAAGGGTCAAACATGTCATCCAAATCTATACGTTCCCCTTTCTTCTTGGCGATATCTTTAATGAGAAAAGGCATAAACTGCATCATACCTAAAGCAAAAGAACGTGAAACAGATGCAGGTACAAAACGGCTCTCTTGACGTGCTATGGCATAGATGAGTGCTTGACGCTCTTTAGGAAGTTTTTTCATGACATCACGGTAAGGCATAGGGAAGTAACTTTGCGTATATTTAGATGCTTTTGCCTTCAGATACGTATACACACCGATGCACTCTTGTGATTTATGGTCATCGGCTAGGTCATCTAGGTCACAGCCTGCTTTCATCTTGTGTTTGACTTTTGCCCAGTCTATAGGGTTCTTTATGTCAAAACCAGATGTTTTACTACGCCAGATAGACTCTGTGATGGTCTTAGGGTAGCGTGCATTCATCGTGTCTGCTGCGATAAGCGTGTATATATTGACATGGTAGCTTTTTCGTAACGCTTTGAGGTATATCTTATTTTTTGTACTGAGATAAAGCCAAAAGAGTGATTTGTCCACGTCATAGCGTTTTTTGTAGTTACGACGTGCTACATCAAAGTACCCAGAGGCTTGCTTGGATTTGCCTTGTTTTAAAAGTGCTAAACCATGTTTAAAATGCTTGTTTGCTTTGCTTCTTGCACGCCAACTGTTGTCTACAGAACCATGGGCTCTTACTTTTGGAATGCTGGCGATGAGACCTGTTTTCTTTCTATAGGTAGTGCGTAGTTTTTTGTTAAGATGGCTTGCTTCAAGTATGATGTTTCTGGCTTCTTGTCTAGTGGTATTAGTTTGAGAAAGTAAACGCCAGATATAGTAGTCTTTTTCTACACTTTTAGGCATGTGATGCACTTGCCAATAGGTAAATGTTTTTGCCTCTACCGTAGAAAATAAAAAAGCTATGAGTATAAAAAGTAAACGAAATTGCATCAATACCTATCCGACAAGTAAATTTCTAACAATGATATCTATAAATTGTAAACCAAAGATAATCACAAGAGGGGAAAGGTCAATACCTGACATTACTACAAAAGGTAGTTTTTTACGTATAAACGCAAATGCTGGTTCTGTTAGACGTGTCAGTACCTGAACAATAGGATTATAAGGATCAGGGCGCACAAAGCTTAAAAAAGAAGCGATAATAATAATCCAGATATAAAGCGTTCCAATACTTCTAATAAGATAATAAAGTTCAATAATCATGATGCAATCTCCAATATGTAAGGTTTAATGTGTGGGTAGATGTCTGAGAGTTCAGGCCCATGTTCTGCCCCAGTAAGTAGAAGTCTTAGTGCGATAAAAAAGTTTTTTCCCGTGAGCCCAGACTTCTGTAGTAGGTCAGCTTCAAAGTCACTGTAGCTATGAAACATAGGTGCATTTTGTATGAGCGTTTCCATCGTGCGCATTTGGTCACTATAGGTACTTTGAAAGTCTTTTGGTGCAAAGATAGGTTCTATTTTGGCTTTTAACTCTTTTAGAGTACTGGCTTCTTCTAAGTAAAGTTTAGCAAGTTTTCCTATGTCTGCATCGGCAAAACCAAAGAGTGTTGAGAGTACTTTATCATCCATGTTTTTGAGGTGCTCGCGGTTGATAAAACGTAATTTCTCAATGTCAAATGTCACAGCATCGTTAGAAATATTTTCAACCTTAAACCATGCTATGGCTTCGGGGAGGGTAAATATCTTTTGTGGTGCATCAGCGTTGTTTAATATAGGTATACTTGGTAAAAGTAAGTAGTTGATAATTGCATCAGGAAGAAAGCCTTCTTCAAAGAGCCATTTTATAGAAAAAGTATCATCATCATTGAGTAATGTTGGTAGGTGAGCATACGTTGTCTCTTCTGCATACCCTAACGCAGTTTTGATGTGTTTTTGTTTGGCTGTGTGTAATTGATTTTTATCTTCTTGAATGAGGTAAGTCACACCTGAGAGCATATCATCACAGGCTGAAGCAAAGTCATGCGTAGGAGATGCATCTTGACGTAAGATGACAAAGGCACCCACTTCATCAGGAGAAGTGCTCACTTCACCTTTTATAAGATCATGATAGACGATAGCTTCCGTAGGTTTTTTAATACGGAGTACAAAAGGCTCTCCAGACTCTTTCCGTCTGGCATATTCTGATCTGTCTACATTTTCACAGTGACCAGAACAATGCTCTTGCTCTTCGTTACAGGTACAGACAAATACTTTGCCAACTTCTAGCAGTTTAATGGCAAATGTCTGATGCATATGCAGGTGTTCACTTTGATGAAAAACAGTATCATGAACAAGTGCAAACTTTTCTAAAATCTGCATGATTTCTGTGTCTTTACCTTCTATCATAGTTTCTTTATCTGTATCATCAATACAAATAGTAAAACTTTCATGACGTTGCTGTGAGACAAGGTAATTAAGTATAGCAATACGTAGGTCACCTATGTTCATATCGTGAGTTGGTGACTGGGCAAATCTAAGCATGTGTTGAGCTCCAAAATATATTAATGCTATTATAGGATTATTTGCTGAAGGGAACCTCTAACCCCACAAAGAGAAGCGTAGATGTAAGTGAAAATGCTACAAAATTGGCTACCCTATAGCTCTCTTGGTTGAAAGCTAACCGCATAAAAGGACATACTTATGTACCATCATCGCCTCATAGTTTCATACAAAGGTACACACTACTATGGTTGGCAAGACATAGGTGAAGGCAAGCAAAAGCCTACCATACAGGCAAGCATCAATGAAGTACTACAAAAAATATGCAAATCCAAAGACTGCACCATAGCCACAGCAAGCAGAACAGACGCAGGGGTGCATGCACAAGGACAGGTGATAAAAGTCAGCATCCCATTAGTCATAGACTCAGGCAAACTTCTTCTTGGCATGAACTCTCTTCTCCCCCATGATATACGCATTTTACTCTGCGAAGCGTCTACCCTAGCATTTAACCCAAACAAAGACAGTAAAAGTAAAGAGTACCACTACTACTTTTGCATAAACAGCATCCACAACCCCATGCTTAACGACACCATTGCACATATTCCATCCAATGCTTCAATCCCACTGGATATAGCACGCATACAAGAAGCCTGTAAACGCTTCGTTGGAGAACATGATTTTTATAGCTTTGCCAAACGAGATACCACTATGACTCTAACTTTTCGGACTGTTGTAAGTTGTGAGATAGTAAAAACCCAACCTCAAGTCTTTGGCAATGACGTTTACTGTCTTAAAATAGTGGGAGAGGGATTTTTGAGGTACATGGTTCGGTATATTGCTGGTGCTTTGTTTGCGTTGGGGAGAAATGAGATTAGCATGGATGATATTGGTGATGCACTAGAAAATCATAAAGAGGAAAAGCTTAGTGCTAGAGTGAAGTCACGTGGGTTGCATTTGATTGAGGTTAATTATTAAAATTAAAGAGCATTAGTTCTTCTTCTTATGAGGTGAAGCAGATACAAAATTTATAGAGTTTTGATATAATGATAGTAAATTATAGAAGTATTGGAGCTAGCCATGCAAACGCTAACAATAAAAATTAAAGATAATTTAGTATCAGAAGTTATGACTGTGCTTGAGCAGTTTAAAGATAGCATTCAAATTACAAAAGATAAAAATTTAGAACTTGATTCATATTTTTATGAACGACAAAATAAATTACACAAAATAATAAATAGAATGGATAAAAATCCATCAGTATTAACTAATTTTGAGGATTTTGAAATAAAAATGGATAAGTTAGAAAAAGAACTTGAAGATAAATATGCAAATTAAACTGGATACAGAGTTTAAAAACAATTTTGAAACAATCTTTAAATATATCTCAGAAGATAAAATTTCAGCTTCCAAGAACTTCAAGAAAGAACTTTTCAAACAGATAAAAGAAATACCACATTTTCCCTATAAATACAGAAAATCTATATATTTTGAAGATGAAGATATAAGAGATATGATTTTCAAAGGTTATACAATAGTTTACAAAGTGGATAATAAACAAAAGACTATCAATATAGCAGATATCTTTAACCAAAATAAGCGTTAGATACAACAAAAAGATATAACACTGACTGCTACGCCGTTAGAGTGAAGCCAACTGTTATTTTATCTAAGATACGACAAGCACTAATTAGATAAAATACGCCATATATATATAAAGGTTACATTATCATGAGCGAACACAAAGATTTTTTACGTACCATAGTTGAAGAGGATTTAAAAGCAGGGAAGTATCAAGAGATTGTTACACGGTTTCCTCCTGAGCCTAATGGGTTTCCACATATTGGACATGCCAAATCCATCGCTATTAACTTTGGTATCGCCCGTGATTACAAAGGGCATTGTAACCTTAGAATGGACGACACCAACCCCACCACTGAAGACACCAAATACGTAGAAGCACTCAAAGATGCTGTTCAGTGGCTTGGGTTTGAATGGGATAACTCTGTACGTTTTACTTCTGACTATTTTCCTCAAATACATGCATATGCTATAGAACTTATAAAAATGGGAAAAGCCTATGTGGACAGTACAAACGAAGAAGAAATGCGTGAACTCCGTGGTACAGTAACCGAAGCAGGTAAGCGTAGTAAATATGCCCAGCGTTCTGTAGAAGAAAACCTAGACCTTTTTGAACGTATGAAAAATGGAGAATTTAAAGAGGGTGAACACATACTCCGTGCGAAGATAGATATGAGTGCCGCTAACATGAAGATGAGAGATCCTCTTATGTACCGCATACGTCATGCGCACCATTTTAGAGCAGGGGATGCGTGGGCTATCTACCCTATGTATGACTTTGCGCATTGTCTTTCTGACTATATAGAAGGGGTGACACACTCTATTTGTACTTTGGAATTTGAAAACAACCGTGACATCTATAACTGGGTACTCGATACCCTTGGGCTTGAACCACCTCGTCCTTATCAGCATGAGTTTGCAAGGCTTGGCATCAACTATACTGTTATGAGTAAAAGAAAGCTTTTAGAATTGGTAGAGAGTGGTGTTGTAAATGGCTGGGATGACCCTCGTTTGCCTACCATAGCAGGATACAGAAGAAAAGGCTATACGCCAGAGTCTATTTTAAACTTCTGTGACAGCATTGGTATCGCCAAAGCAAACTCTATGGTAGATGTGGCGCAACTTGAGTTTTCTATTAGAGATGATTTGAACAAAAAGGTACCACGTGTGATGTGTGTACTTGACCCACTTAAAGTGACACTCACAAACTATGAAGGTGTTCATAATAAGAAATGCGAGGAACTTGATGCTTCATACTACCCAGAGGATGTACCTAAAGAGGGGTCAAGAAAACTTCCTTTCTCAAAAGAGATTTATATAGACAGAGCTGACTTTATGGAAGTCCCTCCAAAAGGCTATTTCCGTCTGACACCTGAACAACCTGTGAGACTCAAACATGCCTATATTATCACTTGCAAGGAAATCCTCAAAGATGCAAATGGGACTGTTGTAGAGATAAAAGCAGAATACCATCCTGACTCTAAAAGTGGTTCAGACACGAGTGGCATAAAAGTAAAAAGTGCCATTCAGTGGGTAGATGCCAAGGCACATAAAGAGGTAGAAGTAAGACTTTACGACAGACTTTTTGCCTGCGAGGCACCAGAAGGTATAGAAGACATTAACCCAGACTCTTTAAAAGTCATCAAAAATGCATTGGTAGAGCCTGCTGTTGTGACTGAAAAACCTGACGAGAGATTTCAGTTTGAGAGGGAAGGGTATTTTTATGCGGACCCTATCGACTATACCGATGAAAAACCTGTGTTCAATAAAATCGTTGGACTCAAAGACTCTTGGGGTAAGAAGAAAAAAGCACCAAAACGTGAGTCTAAAGCACAAGTGAAAAAAGTACAAGTTGATGGTGAAGTAGTACCTATGAGTGAAGCTGAACAGGCACTATTTGACAGATATACAAATACGCTTAAACTCAATGGTATGGTCGCTGATATTTTGGCAAGAGATGAAAAACTTTCAGCATTTTACGATGAGGCACTAAGGGAACTTGACTCTCCTGTAAACCTAGCCAATATTGTAGCCAACGATGTAGCCAGAGAGCTCAAAGAGAAAGACGTGAATACGTTAAAGTTTACTGCAAAGCAGATAGCACAGCTTGTAAAAATGCTTGATGATGAGACGATTTCAAGTAAAATAGCCAAACAGGTATTTGAAGAGATGGTCAAATCTGGAGAAAACCCAAGAGACATTGTTGAAACCAAAGGGCTTATTCAGATAAGTGACCCTGCTGTTATTTCTCCTATCATAGATGAGGTCATCGCTAAAAACCCAGACAATGTAGAAAAGTTTAAAGCAGGGAATACAAAACTCTTAGGTTTCTTTGTAGGACAAGTACTTAAATCCACAGGGGGAAAAGCAAATCCACAAGTGGTGAATCAGCTTGTGAATGAGAAGCTAAAGTAAAAGCGTATCTTTTTTCAACGAAATGTAATGGACTTGTAGATACTATTTACTTATATTTATGTATTAAGGACAATTTATGAATAAAGAAGAGATATTGGGTCAACTGCGTGCAGCGAAGGCAGCACATATATCTTGGGTACAACGTGCCAAACTTCTTATAGAAGGCTTTACGATCAACGAAACCTCTATACCTGTAAACTCAACTGAATGTCAATTTGGTCAATGGTTCTACGCAGAGGGGCAACGTCTCAATGACATTCGTAACAATCCTCCAGAAAGCATGCAAGAGATAGAAAACTTGCACTTTAAACTGCATGATGTGTATTTGAATATTTATAAAATTTATTATGATTTAGAAAAAAAGAGCTTTTTCGCGAAAGTGTTTGGTAAAAAGAAAAAAGTAAGTGAAGAAGACCAAGCCTTGGCTAAAACATATTTTGATGAGATGGAAGCTATCTCCAAAGAGCTAGTGAACGCACTTAACGTGATGGAAAGACGCATTAACGTGGTAGCTGACGAAGAGATTTCTTCTATCTAGCTTGTCACTTCTTTGAGTACTCGAAAAACATATTACCAAAGAGCATTACCAAGAAGCATCACATAGCAAGGTAATGCTCTAAAGTAAAGCGCATATCTTCATCTAAATCCATATTGTTTTTCATCCAGTTGATGTAGCCACTGTCTGCTTTAACTATCTCTGCTATCTCTCTGTCTTTGTATTTTCCAAATTTAAATGTTTTTATGAGTACTGGTGTTTGGGTGAGTTCTTCCAGTTTTTTCATAGGGTTTTCCCCTTGGAACTTCGCTTGTGTACGTTTTACCAGTTCTGAGAGTAACAGCTTCATAACCAAAACATCACCGATAGCATCATGTGCCTTGATGGTAATGCCTAATGTGGCTGCTTCTGCTCCCTCTGTTTTGTAAAGCTCTAAAGCATAACGCAAGTACTGTAATCTATGTGAAGGACTGTCAGGTAGGAGGTGTTTCGCACAGCGTAGGGTGTCGATGAGGGTATAGTGGTTTTCAAATCCCTCTTTTTCTACCATGCTCAAATCAAAAGAGATATTATGGGCTATAAGGTAGTTCTCTGGCTGATTAAACTCAAGGAGTTTTTTGCTGAAGTTTAGCTCTGCGTAGGGTGGCTGGTTTTCTATAACATCGGGCGTGATGTTATGCACTTCCATCGCTTCGATGGTTATGGGTACGTCAGCCAAACAGAGTTCATCATACACTTCTATCTCATCTCTGCCATGCACTATCATAGCACCTACTTGTATAATGCGGTCTTTTTCTCCAGCACCTGTGGTTTCTGTATCAAATAATATATATTTCGCCATATGCTTCACTCCTGTAATAAATTAAAAAGATAATATCCTATTTTTGATATAATACAAACTATTTTAACTCAGGAAAGCCTATGTCTAAACATTTTACATCTATACTCTCTTCAGGTTTTGGCAAATTTGCTTCTAAAGAATTCCCCTCTATCATTCAACATATTATCAATGCAAGCTATGTAAAACTCATGGGACTTGATATGTCAGAGTTTAGAGAACCAAGTAGCTACAAAACGCTGAACAAACTTTTTACAAGGGCTTTTGAAGTACCAAGAGTCATACCTGAGGGTAAAAGTAAACTACTTTCAGGTGTGGATGCACTCATCACCGATGCAGGTACCATCACCGATGGCAAAGCCTACCAGATAAAAGGTATGAGCTATAACATTGAAAATCTTTTTGGGGAACATCATAAAGATGCTGTAGCAAAAGTAGAGGGTGGTGAGTTTATCAACTTTTACCTCTCACCTAAAGATTATCACCGTTACCATATGCCGATGGATTTACAAGTACTTTCCCTAACACACATACCAGGGAAGCTTTACCCTGTGAACTTTCCTTTGTTGCGTAACAAAAAAGATTTGTTTATAGAAAATGAACGTGTGATTTTAGAGTGTAAAGACAAAAAGGGGAGATGTCAGGTTTTAGTGCTAGTCGGTGCGCTTAATGTCGGAAAGATGATAGTTACTTTTGAACCCAATGTCCAAACAAATTCAGAGATAAGAGAACCAAGACATTATGAGTATGAAGATTTATGGCTAGAACGTGGAGAGATGTTCGGTTGGTTTGAGATGGGGTCTACCATTTTAACTTTTTCAAAAAAAGGGAGTATCTTCCCTGAAGTCGCTATTAACCAAAAAGTTTCATTTGCAGATGTTTTAGGCAAGATTAAATAGTATAATAAATATAAATAATTAAGGAGAAATCATGCAAATACAAGAAATAAAAGAATATGCCCAAATACGGGTAAAAGCAAGAGCGTATCTTTGCTATATCATGGGAAGAAATATCTCCCAAACGATTAAAACGGGGGATATCACTACCGTACTTGCTAAGCTCGATGGTTTAAATGATAGCATCGCTAAAGCAGAAGCTGTTTATGCTTTAGACAGCAATGGTGTACAAATCGTAGATAATATTTCTAAAAATAAAAGGTTGGCGGGCATAGGAAAAGGCGAAGATAGAAGTGACAGAGCCTATTACTATAAAACCATCAAAGACCATCGTTGTACCTTGACTGACCCATACCCATCGTATGTGAGTAATACGATGGTAGTAACATCCTCTTTCCCTATATATGATGAAGAGGACAATCTTCTGTGTATTATCTGTGTCGATATCTCACTTGCCAATATCTTGCGTATGGTACACCCATCTTCTGTTGATTCTTTTGCAGGAGCATTGAGCAAAGTGGCATACACATCATTTTCCATCGCGTTAGCAGCGGTGTCATTACTTCTGTTTATTAAAGGTATTATCTCTTTTATGCATTTTGGTATTGACTTAATGGCGATAGACATCAACGAAATGTTTAAAGCAACCATCCTATTGACACTCTCTTTAGCTATTTTTGATTTGGTGAAAGCCATTTTTGAAGAAGAAGTTTTAGGAAAAGAAAAGAAGAATGGAGCAGGTGAAGGACACCAAACGATGATACGTTTCTTAGGCTCCATCATTATCGCCCTTTCTATAGAAGCACTTATGCTTGTCTTCAAGTTTGCATTGACTGACCCTGCTAAGCTTGAGTATGCCGTGTATCTTATTACGGGTGTTTCTTTTTTATTAGTGAGTCTATCTGTCTATATCAGGTTTAACCGTCCGTCAAGTAAGAGTAAAAAATAACCTATGGAAAAAAAGCTCATCATCTTCGATATGGATGGTACACTGGTCAACAGTTCTATCACCATAGCCAATGCCATTAACTATGTACGTAAAAACTTGGGCTTTGAGCCGATGGATGAAGAGAGTATCTTACGTTTGGTAAATGACCCTACCATTAACCCCGCCCAAACTTTTTACCATGCCAAAGCTTTCGATGCAGACCATGAAAGATGGTTTTCCGAGTACTACACCAAAAATCACGAAACAGAACTGGTACTCTATAAAGGTATCAAGGAACTGTTAGAAACACTTAAAGCTCAAGGCAAAAAACTGGCAGTAGCTACCAATGCCTACAGAGGCTCAACCATTGAGTCACTCACACATTTAAAAGTATATGAACTATTTGATGCCATCGCTTGCTATGATGATGTATCTCAAGGAAAACCCCACCCAGATATGCTCTATAAAATCCTAGATGAACTTGATATGACAGAAGATAAGTCCATCTTCATCGGAGATGGTCCACGCGACGAAATGGCAGCAAAAGAGGCTAAAATGGACTACATCATGGTTGACTGGGGCTTTACTGAGCATGGAGAGAAAGAGGTGGTACAGTCAGTAGATGCGTTGAAGGAGATACTACTTCATGTCTAAATCATTCATCACAGATTTAATCTCCGTTCTTCTTATCGCTATCTCATTCATCGTACCAGAGCAGTACCATAACCCACTTCTTTTTACAGGGCTCTTTGCTCTCTCTGGAGCTATTACCAATCAGCTTGCTATTCATATGTTGTTTGAAAAGGTACCGTTTTTGTATGGTTCTGGGGTGATTGAGAAGAATTTTGAGACTTTTAAAGCATCTATCAGAACGATGATAATGAAACAGTTTTTTACCAAAGAGCAGTTGGGTAACTTTTTTGCGAAAGAAGAGCAGAAGATAGATCTCGCACCATTGGTGGAAGGTGCAGATTTTTCTCCTGCTTTTGATGCACTCTCCAAGACAGTCATGGAGTCTAAATTTGGCGGTGCCATACAAATGTTTGGGGGAGAAGAGGCTTTAGAGGGCTTGCGTGACCCTTTTGCACGTAAGCTAAAGTCAGCAGTAAGCTCCATAGTCTCATCTTCTGCATTTAAAGCACAGCTTGATCACCACATACAAAACTCAGCTCTCTCAGACGACATGATAGACTCTGTCGAAGCACTCATCACCAATCGCTTAGGGGAACTTACCCCTAAAATGGTAAAAGAGTTAGTCCAAGAGCTTATCAAAGAGCATTTGGGGTGGCTAGTGGTTTGGGGTGGTGTGTTTGGTGGCTTGATTGGGCTTGCTTCCTCTTACTTTTTATAGCTTTCAGAGTAAACAATTACGAATTAAATGGATTAATAATTTGTATATTTATGTTTTTAAAATCTTTTTCATTACGCGTGATAAGTGTAAATTTCTTAGCTAAACAAGTTGCACCGATAAGAGAATCCATTATAGGCAAAGGTGTACCTTTTGTTTTTAATGTGTTTGTCAGTATCGCCCACTGTAACATTACATCAGTATCAATAACTATCACTTTATTGTGAAACCTTGGAAGTAGTTGCTCTTCAACCCAAGAGAGAAGCTTTGTTTGCTTTTTACCATAAGGGAGTTTTTGGATACCAAAGTATATTTCTCCAATAGTAATAGATGAGAGATAAATATCTTTTTCTTGAATTGTATTGAGAAAATGTAATACTTTTTGATTTGGATTTGTCTTGATAAGTTCAGAGATAATATTTGTATCTAAGATATATTTCAAAAATTGACTCTATCTTGATAAATATCTTTGTTTCTTTCTAGTGTAATATCTTGTAGCGGGGAAGAGTGAAAAAAGTCTGTGAGTTTCTCTTCAGTAAGTTTTTTTTGAGTATGAAGTTTAATATCTTTTTTTGGTAAATTATTAAGAAAAAACATTACATTATCGTAAATATTATCACTTATATCAATTTTGATAGTATGCATATAAAACTCCTTTATTTTTATTTGTAAAGTAAAAAAGTATAACATAATTCATATGAAATGTAAATCCCATTCAGAATCCACAAATAATTAACTCGTGACGACGTTAAACGTCGTCACGAGAAAAATCTTACGCCCAAAAGTCCTCATCGGTCATTCCACCACTCTTTTTTCTAGCTACCATTGAGGTTTTCATCGTTTTGAAACCTTGGTAGTCTGTGTCCCAAAACTCTGGTATATGCAATATTTCCATCTCGTGGTCAAAATAGGCTTCAAGTTCACCCTCATTGAGTCTAAATGCAGGGTTAGATGGTGTGCGCTCATTCCCTTCGTCATGTAAAAATGTTTCCATAAGTATAATGCCGTTTGGTTTGAGTGCCTCTATCATCTGAGGAAAGAGTTTACGTTCTAGAAAGTAAGTACATACTATGAGGTCATACTTGTTTTTTTCTAGCGTATAGGTATCGAAGTCAACTTCCATGGGGTTGATGTGTTCTAAGCCTTGCAGTTGCTCTATAGCGACAGAGGAGATGTCTAACGCATCTATCTCAAAGCCAAGAGAGGCTAAATATTTGCTGTGTCTACCATTGCCGCATGCGATGTCCAGTGCATTTTTACCTGTAGCCAAATGTGCATATTTTTCGACAAGGGCTATAGGCTCTTGTGGCATAGTATTTTGTGTATGTTTTTCATCCCAACGCGTTTTATCTTCTATTGCCATACTTACAGCCTTTTTTGATATTATTCTAGCAAAACTTAACGTATTTAGGATTGAATAGATGGCAAAACTTACTTTTATATCGTGGAATGTAAACGGCATACGTGCAGTAGATAAAAAAGATGCACTTAAATGGATAGACAAAGCAGATGTAGACTTCTTAGGACTACAGGAAATCAAAGCAGAGGCAGACCAGATACCAGAGGGTATCTTTGCACGTGACTACAAGTACCAAAGTATAAACTCTTCTGTAAACAAAGGACAGTCAGGTGTGGCACTCTACACAGACATTAAAGGTGAAGCTTCATCTTGTGACCATGTGGATATTTTAGATGAAGGACGCATCAACGAGTATCATTTTGACAACATTGCACTTTTTAATGTCTATTTCCCCAATGGACAACGCAGTGAAGAACGCTTGGCATACAAGATGGCATTTTACGAGCGTTTTTTAGAGCATATTTTGGAACTTCGCCAACAAGGAAAGTCCATTGTAGTATGTGGCGATGTAAATACTGCACATCACCCCATAGACCTTGCACGTCCTAAAGCCAATGAAAAAACTTCAGGGTTTTTACCAATGGAGAGAGAATGGCAAGACAAACTCTTGGCTTCAGGTTTTATAGACACATTTAGACATGTGCATGGTGATGAGGAAGAGCGTTACTCATGGTGGAGCTACAGAGCAGGGGCTAGAGGCAATAATGTGGGATGGAGAATCGACTATTTTTATGTCTCAGATGATTTAAAAGATAAGATAGTCGAAGCGGATATTTTAGATAACATCATGGGCAGCGACCACTGCCCTGTGAAGTTGGTGTTAGAGGTTTAGTGTTACTTCATATCGCTACACTGAAAAAAAGAGGAGCATTATACTATCGATTTTGTTATTAATATTTTTTGAATTATTTGTTCCTTATTGAGTACAACGTTCATCGTGAGCGAATAGTTTCCGCTTGCGGTAAACTATTCGCTCCACGTTTTTGTTAGCATTTAAAATCCACCCAAGTAAATCTTATAGCTTGAGTGTTCAATAGTTTTGTTGCTGTCACAACTTTTACAAATAATTTTAAAGTGAGTTTGCTTTCCTGCATCTAAATCTGAGATATAGTCTGAACATTGTTCAACAAACGTTCCATTTTCGTCAAATAAATCAGCTTTTATTTTAAACATTCGCATAGAATCTTCAGAATTATTTTTTAGATTACCTAAAATCATTGTTATCCCTTTACGCGTAACTTCTCGGTCCTTAGTAATGGTGGCTTGTTCTCTAATCTCAGCATCTCTTCCCCATATTGATTGATTCATCAACATGGAAATTATTCCAAAAATGAAGCCTGCTGATATACCTGCAACTATTCCTATAAATAGGCCACTTCCAAATTTTTCTAAAAATGCTTTTACAAATTTCAATAGAACTCCTTGTGTATGCTAACGGGCGCGCTGATCACCATTCAGTATGATATCAGAAAATCCCGAAGGGTTTTCTGGGATCAGACTTGATGTGTGTATCCTGGCATTTGTTGGATGTAGCGTAGCGGAGACCAACGAATGGCAGTGGTCACGTTCAGTGATCAGCGCGCCCGTTGCACGCTCCCGCTCCGCGGGTGCGTGCAACGACTAAGTTGAGAAATATTTGAGCCGCAGGGTCAAATATTTCTCTCCAATGATTTGTTAGCAATATGCTATTTATTCCAGTCTTTTTTTCTAACTCTACCAGTTTGGTAATATGTTGAAACCAATTCTATATAATCTTTAAAATCACTATTCTCCACTAATATTCTATTTACAGACTGCCAATCTATTTCAGGTCTAGATTTTGCAGGTAAAAGAATCTCGCTTTCTGATGGATTTTCAGGATTAAGTAAAATAACTCCAATACCATGAAGAGCTGAAAGCATACGAAGTTCTTGTTCTACTTTGTTATCAGATATTGATGTAGCAACTAAATATCCTTCGTTTGCCCAACTAGAATTACTTACTGCTTGAAAGAAACTCTTTCTAACATTTGAACTATTTAAAGTGATTTTTACTTCAAATGACCATAATCTTACACTTTGTCCATCGCCATTTTTTACACAAGTTCTTATTAGTTCATCCCATTCTTTATCTACTGCTTGCATTGCAACAATATCTGGATGTAACCATGTGTTGCCTCCACTGCCCCGTAAATTTCTAGACTTTTTTTCATCAATTCTCATACAGTATAAATTGTGCTCAGAATTCAAATAATTAATCAAAAGTGGATATAAATCATGTTCTGAAAAAGAGGATTTATTTGGAATAGAAGTTGGAGAGATATACTCGTCACTTTCTTCATTCTCATCTTCAATATCATCATTAGATGTATCTCCTCTTTTTTTATCTGGGTCATACCAATAAACTCTCGGACGAGGTTTGTCTTGCCAAAAAATATGTTCACTGCTTTTTGTAAGTTGGTCTTTTTGAGAACCTATTTCTGCAACAATTTGAGATATGAAAGATTTTTCATCTTTAAACCTTGGGTTATTTTTCTTTGCTTCATAATCTTGAGGGTAAATTGAAACAATTTTTTCGGCTATATATCTCGCGCTAAATCGCTCATTAGGATTATCTTGTAAAAGTTTAACAATCTTTTTTGCTTGAGATAGTTTAGACATCTTTTTCCTTTTGTGTTGCTAACGGTCAAAGATAGCCGATAAATTGCCGCTAGGTAATTTATTGGTTACTCTGTTTTGTTAGCATATGACCTCTTAATAGTTTTTGTAATAACAACTCTTCTACATTTTGTCTTGAATCAAAAATAGCCATAATATAAACAGTATCATTTTCAACTTTGTACATAACTCTCCATGGTTGTGCAATCAGTTCTCTATAAATAGTTATACCTTCTTTTTGAAGTTCAGGAATTACTCTACCTCTTAAAGGAAAAAAATTGCTAGACTGTGCTTTTTCTTTTATTTGTCCATAAACTTTTCTTGCAGCACTTAAATTATCTTTTTTGATATAATCAACAATATTTAAAAGGTCTTCTTTCGCATTTGAAGTCCATTTGACTTTATAAAATTTACTCATTTGCTAAGGAGTTCTTCAACAGAGTTAAAAACATCTTCTTGGGTATGAAGATTTCCACTTCTAATATCTTCTTCTGCAAATGAAAGAAGCTTCATTATAGAAAGAGCATTTTTCATATCTTCATAACTCTTTGGATCTTGGATAACAGCTTTGGCTTCACCATTTTGTGTGATTATCATAGGTCTATGAGTTTCATTGATATATTTTAGAACATCAGCCGCTCTGCTTTTTAGATAAGTTACAGGCTTTATATCATTTACAATTTGCATAAAATCTCCTTCAGTCCTTTTATTGTACCAAATTAAGACTTAATGTTCAAATGTAATGCTAACCCCAAATCACGAAATAGAGATTCCTCCCTCTAAATAATCAACCAAAAACCAAACACTTGATAAAAATGGAGATATTGTTTTGGACATATATATGTAAATCTTGAAAAATATTATTGAAGTA
>JALUYL010000074.1 GCA_027012955.1 Sulfurovum sp. | reverse complement strand
AGTGATAACAAAACGCTACTAAGAGTAGCAGCTATTTTAGCATTGGTAGGACTATACATGGCAAAAGATGTATGGCTTAAAATTCCACAATTGCTAAACTTGAGTTAAGGAGGAGATATCTATGACAAAATCAATGAAACAAGACAATAACTTTATCGAAGGTAGAAGAAGCTTCCTTAAAGGTACAGCATACTCTGTAGCAGGTGCAACACTTGCTGCAGGTGTATTTGAAACAATAGCAAGTACTCCTGCTGTAGCAGAAGATACTAAATTTACTGCTACACCTAAAACACTTCAGTTCTACCCACCTTTAGAAGAGTGGGACAGCTTTAAAGAGCTTGATGGAGACGATTGGAAAAGAGGTGGTGTTGGTAGAAACGGTATAAAAAGTGAAACAAACCCAGATGGTATTAAGGTTAATGAGTTTATGCTTGTACCTACTGTATGTTCTAACTGTGAAGCACAATGTGGTTTAACGGCATGGGTAGAAGTAGGTGAGTATAAAAAGACTAAAGATCCTAGAACACTTCGTGTCAAAAAATACATGGGTAACCCGCTTCATGCCGGTTCACGTGGTAGAAACTGTGCCAAAGGGTACGCTGCACAATCACAGATGTATGATCCAGACAGAATTCCTTTTCCACTTAAAAGAGCACCAGGTTCTAAAAGAGGTGAAGGTAAATGGATTAGGACTTCTTGGGATACAGCTATGGCTGAGATCGGTAAGAAAATGCATGACACACTTAAAAAAGGTGATGAGATTTCTAAAAAATCTATCATGTATCACGTGGGTCGTCCAAATGAAAATGGATTTGGTCACCGTATTCCTCACTCTCTTGGATGTGATGGGTATGATTCTCATACAAACATCTGTTCTGCAGGTGCAAGAGAAGGAACGATTCAATGGGCAAATGATGATAGAAACTCTCCAGATTGGGCAAATGCGAAGTTGATCTTTCTTCAGTCTTCTCACGCAGCAGATGCAGGTCACTACTTCCAACAATCAGCAGGATTCATTGCTGATGCACGTAGAAAAGGTGCAAAAATGGTAGTACTTGATCCAAGACTATCTAACTCTGCGGGTATGGCTGACCTTTGGATTCCTCTATGGCCAGGAACTGAGACAGCGCTTTACCTTCATATGGCAAACAGAATTCTTCATGAGACAGATGAGCATGGAAAATCATTGATTAACCATGACTTCGTTAAAAACTGGATTAACTGGGAACAGTTAATGAATGACAAAGATCATCTTCAGTTTATGGTAAATGAAGGACAACTTAAAGCACTTCCAGCTGATAACAGCTATGAAAGCTATATCGAGTTTATGAAAGAATTCTATGCACCTTATACAAAAGAATTTGTAGCGAAAGAGTGTAGAATAGAAGGATATGAAGACAAACTTGATGAACTCTTTGATATGTTCATTGATGCAGGTGATAGAGTATCAACATTCTTATGGAGGGCAGGACCAATTGCTCACAGAGGTGGATGGATGATTACACGTGCTGGTTTCTTACCATTGGCACTTCGTGGTGCATTGGCAGGAAACGTAGGTGGTACAGGTATGCACCACTGGCACGTAATTTCAGTTAATGGTAAGGGTGATGCTGCAACAGTTGCAGGAGAAAGACCTCCACGAGTAGATGTATGGAACGAACTCGCATGGCCACCTGAATATCCACTCTCTTCATTTGAAATGTCTATGATTCTTCCTCACCAGCTTATGGATGATGAGTGGAGAGCAAAATGGAAGGCAAAAGGTCTAGATAAGATTCCTGAGAAGTTAGAAGTATGGATCCCACGTATGTATAACCCTGTATGGATTAACCCAGATGGATTTAGATGGATTGAAGCATTGAAAGATACAAACAAAATTGGACTTTCCTTCAACCTTTCTCCAATGTGGTCTGAAACTAACTGGTACTGTGACTATGTACTTCCAGTTGGACTTGCAGGTGAAAGACATGATCAATCATCTGAACCAACGAAACCAGCAAGAATTATTGCCTTTAAGAACCCTGCACTTCGTGTAGCCTTAGAGAAAAATGGTTGGACACCTAAAGATCCTGCACGTGCTACACTAGAAGCACACATGGCTTCTGGTCTTGGAGAAATTTGGGAAGAGGTAGAATTCTGGGCAAATATCATGGTTCACCATGTAGATCCAGATGGTAGCCTTGGTGTAAGAAAGTTCTGGGCTTCTAAGGAAGATCCAACAAGAGCTGTAACGATTCCAGAGTGGTACCAAGCGGCATTCGACCACGTACCAAATCTTAGACGTGTAGCAAAAGAAAAGTATCCTGATTCTAAGTTCCCTAACTATGAAATGATGAGAGATATGGGTACATGGTTAGAAGAAGATCACATCTTTAGACCACAAGAGAGACCTCTAAAAGAGGTTGACGGTAAATATGTTGCTCATGGACATGAATACAGCAAAGAAGAAGTCACTGTTGATGAACTAGGAACTATTAAAGTTGATGATCACGTCTTTGGTGGTAAAAAGAAAATCGGTGTAATGGTTGATGGTGAAGCGAAAGAGGGTTGGCATACACTTACTGGTAAACTTGAATTCTACTGTAAATGGTTTGCTGAATGGAAATGGCCAGAATATGCAATGCCATTCTATCCTAGAAATGCAGCAGAGCGTAAAAAATATGTTCATATTGTAACTCAGGTACACCATGACTTTATTGATTCTGCAAAAAATGAATTTGCACTCAATACAGTCTTTAGATTGCCATACAACATTCATACACGTTCAGGTAACTCTAAACACCTTATGGAGATTTCACAAAACCATAACCCAGTGTGGATAGCAACAGAAGATGCTAAACGTATGGATATTAAGCGTGGTGATGCGATTAAAGTAACGATTTCTGATACGGTTTCTGGACTAGAATCTGGTTGGTTTATTGCAATGGCAGTACCAACTGAAGGTTGTATGCCTGGGACACTTCAATGTTCACACCATGCAGGTAGATGGAAACTTAAAAATGCTGTAGATATTCCAGGATTTAAACATAAATTAGGTGTACTTGGACTAGCTGCTCCATTGTTTGATATGACAATGGATGGTAAAGTAGGTACAATGAAACCTAAAGCAGGCATTGATAAAACGTTGTTAATGAGAAAAGACACATGGCAGTTTAAAGAGTACAACAAAGACCTTGACAACATTTGGTGGGATGGTCTTTCAGGTGCTTGGCAAAATGCTGTTGCTGCTGCACACCCAGATCCAATTGCGGGTAACCATGCATGGCACCAAAAAGTACGCATAGAAAAAGCGGCACCAACAGATAAAATTGGTGACATCTATGTAAACTATGACAACAACTTTAAGGTATACCAAGCGTGGAGAGATGATTTAACTCGTCCATTGGCTAAAGGTGATACGTTGAGACGTCCAGTACACATTAAACGTCCAGCAGTACCATTGACGCTTAAAGCTTATACTGTAGATATTACAAGTTAAGTTTTACTCCTAAAGAGCAGATTTTATATCTGCTCTTTAATCTACATACTATTTCCCAGATAACTCATTCTCTTAAGTTTTATTTATCTTGAAAGTGGTATAGTGCCAACAATAATATTCTGTCAGAAAATGATAAAAGGTGAATAATGAATACAATGAAACAAGAGATAGAAAACCGTATTGCCATTTATGGTTTGATATCAAGATTGATGCTCAATGAAGTAGATGAAGCATTTCTAAAGCAAATAGAAAGTGATGAAGATATACTTTCTTTCTTCCCTAACTATAGAGATTGGGACAAGCGTAAAGAAGTAGAAGTTTCTGAGCTTATTGAGCGTTATTACAATGTAGACTTTGCAAATCTTTTCATTATGCACTTGGTACCGTATGAAACTTTTTATATACGAGATGATCAGATGGTAGAGAGTGGAGGGGATAATCCTGTACTAGAACTCTATAATGCACTTGATTTCCGTGTAAATTTGAGTGGTGCAAGAGTACTTAGTCCCGATCATATTGGTGTGGAATTAGAATTTATGTATATGCTTTGTGTCGCACTCCAAAAAGCACTTGATGCTAATGACAAAGAAGGTATCTGTGAAGTACTTCAAATCCAACACGGTTTCTTAAAAGACCATTTGTTGGAGTGGACACCAATGTTCCTCATTAATGCCAAGCGTGAGTCACGTACGCCACTTTACCATGATGGTACAGAGTTAACCTTAGAGTTTTTACTCAGTGATTTTCAATATGTTACAGAACAACTTGCATCACATTGTAAAGAAGCAAACTAGTCTATGAAACTACATTTTGATGTAGGCTTGTGTGTACGAGCCAAAAGTAAATTTTCCAATTGTGAGAAGTGTGTGCATGCAGCACCAGAAAGTATCAAAATGCAGGAGAATTTGCCTAGTTTTAAAGTGAGTACAGGGGTAGAAGCAGCAGCCTGTGTAGGCGTATGCCCGACAGAAGCACTTTCTCTTTCAGACTTTTCAACGACAGAGTTCTTTTTTACTTTTCTTGAATCAAAAGTAAGACTCATCAGCCCTAAGTTGAATGTGCCTTGCATCTCTGTACTCAGTGTAGAACATCTTATTTCTCTGGCATTGGCAAGTGATGAACCTGTGGTTTTGGACTTGGCAAGTTATGATGCAGAAAGTCATGTTCTAGAGCAGATAGAAGCGCGTATAGAAGAAGCAAACTTTGTGCTCTCTTCATTTTCCGATAAACAGTTAGAAACCAATGTAGATGAAGATATCTCTGTTGAGAAGAATGAGAGTAGTCAAGAAGGCACACGTCGTGATTTTCTTGCGTCAGCTTCTATAAAAGGTGCATTAAAACATAAAAAAGCTTTTGATGATGCAGTCGATGCAGAAGAGTTACAACTGTTTGAGATTGGTGATGATGTCATTGCCAAAATAAAAGATAAACAGCTTCCAAATAAGCGTAAAATACTTTTTACAACACTTAAACGTGCAGGTGTGCCAGATGTGTTTGAAGTATTACCAGAAGAAGAGGTGAGTTTTACTTCTCAAAAATTTGTTGATGAGAGTTGTACCAACTGTCAAATATGTTATCGTATCTGCCCAACAGGTGCACTCACTACCGATAAAAAGTTTTCGCTGATAAACTTCGATGCTATGCTTTGTGTAAAATGTCGTTTGTGTCATGATGTGTGTGAACCCAATGCGATTCAGTTGCAACCAAGCTATGAGATAAAAGAGTTTTTTGAGCCAGCACAACGTACACTAGCGACATTTGACATTAAACGTTGTAATGAATGTGGGAATCCTTTTACCTATAAGGGTGGGATACTAGAATGTCCACGTTGTAAGGAAGAAGAAGATGAAGCAATATTCTTGCATCAAAATGCGAAACGTATGGAAAAAGCCTTAGAAGAAAAAGAAAAAAGTGAAGAGGAATAGATGCAACCTCATGAAATAAAACCTGATACTGGGCTTTGTACAATCTTGGGCTACAATGCCCAAACAGGATATATGCGACGTTACTTTAATAAAATTATGAAACATAACGGCAAAAATGCCACAGCAATTGCCCTCAATATTTCAGATGAACACTTTGATTTTACTATGCGTAATGTAGGGGAATCTAGAGTAGATAAGATGATGATAGAAAAAGAGTTTTCCAATAAAGCACTCGCTTACTGTGAAGATGTAAATGCCTGTGCAAAAAAAGAAAAACGTATAGATTTTGTAGAGGTGAGTGATGGAAAAGTATATGGATATTGTTTGGATGATGAAGCCAAAGCATTGTTTGCAAACCCAGAACTTATAGATGACCAAAACCTTTTTGTTGCAAAGATGATGTTACTGGCAAAGCGTTGGTTTGATGTAAAAATAGAAGTGGATGACATACCACTATTAATAGGAGTATAATGATGAGAGATATGAATGATTTAAGAAAAGAGTTTGAAAATTTTAAAATAAATGAAGAAGAGTGTATTGATGGGAGTTGTGAGACCGATGAGACCAATCTTCGTGACTACCCATCCTATACAGAGGCGCTTTATTCTCAGATTGTGGCACCTTCTGTAAGTGGTATCTATATTTCACGTTGGGATATTAAAAATATTGCCTCTGTAGCAGGAGATGATATGGCTATTCACCCACGTAAACGTATGTTTGAGCTTCTTATGAAGTATGCAGTACATAAAGAAAATATGGTAGCTGTTCTAGATGAGATGAAAAACCATTTTGAAGACAAAATAGCAATTTACGATGAATTTATCACCAATTATCCTGCTTCAGCAGTTGTATTTCAACCTAAAATTGAAAAGGCTAGAAAAACTATAAAATTATTTCCCGAAATTATTGAAGAGTATTTTGAATAGAGAATTTTGAAACATTTTTCTCTATTTTAAGCCAAACTTAGAAATTTTTTAGATTCTTTTAGTGATTTGATGTATAATAAATCATAGAGGAGTTTATGATGTTGCCTAAAACACATACTTATATCGTTTTTTTATTACTCTCTGTTTTGAGTGTATCTTTTGCAACGGATACAAATACAACTACTCCAAATCAATCACAACCTACTTTTGACAGTATCCATTGGAAACTTATATATATCGGTAATGTAGATATCAATGCAAGTCAAATGAAACGTGCAGCGCATATCATCTTCTCTCCACTCACTAAAGGTGAGGGTACGTTTAAGGGAGCTTCTGGGTGTAATGAAATGTTGGGTACCTACAAAGCCGTTGACCAAAATCTTAGTATCGATACTAAACATATAGCGATGACTCGTATGGCATGTCCAAGTATGGATATCGAAACAAAGTTTCTTGATGCTTTAGCTCATATTCAGCATTGGTCCATTGAAGAAAATAATTTAGAATTGTTAGATATTAATGACACTTCATGGCTGAAGTTTGAAGTAAACTAGAGATACCCTTAACTTTTTTTGGAGTATAATAGTTGTATTATACACTAAGGTGCAACATGTCAGAAATCACTAAAGAAAAAACACTCGAATACCATAAAAATGGGAAAATAGGAATCAATCTCACAAAACCATGTGACTCTCAATATGAACTTTCTCTTGCTTATACGCCAGGGGTAGCTATCCCTTGTCTTGAGATAGAAAAAGATGAAAACCTCGCGTTTGAATATACCAATAAAGCAAATCTTGTAGGCGTGGTTTCCGATGGTACAGCCGTACTTGGGCTAGGAGACATTGGACCTTTGGCATCTAAACCTGTAATGGAAGGGAAGTCAGTTCTTTTCAAAAAGTTTGCCAATGTAGATGCTTTTGATATAGAACTAGATGTACACTCTGTTGAGGAGATTGTGGCAACGTGTAAAGCTATTGCCCCGACATTTGGTGGGATAAATCTTGAAGATATCTCTGCACCTAGATGTTTTGAGATAGAGCGTATCTTAAAAGAAGAACTTGATATCCCTGTGTTTCATGATGACCAACATGGAACTGCCATCATTACCACAGCTGGACTCATGAATGTACTTGAACTTACAGGTAAAAAAGTAGAAAGTATTAAAATTGTTGTCAATGGTGCAGGTGCAGCAGGGCTGTCTTGTGCGAAGATGTATAGAAAACTTGGTGTGGGAAACATCGTTGTCTGTGATTCTAAAGGAGTAATATCAACTTCAAGAACAGATTTAAATAAATACAAAGCAGAATTTTCGGTAGAGACAGAAGACAAAACACTTGTCGATGCCATTAAAGGTGCAGATATGTTCTTGGGACTCTCTGTTGCTGGTGCGTTAAGTAAGGAGATGGTAGCTTCTATGGCTCCTGAGCCTGTTATCTTCGCGCTTGCCAACCCAACACCGGAGATACTCCCTGAAGAGATTAAGGAAGTACGTGATGATGTCATCATTGCGACAGGTCGTTCGGACTATCCTAACCAGACAAACAATGTACTTGGATTTCCTTTTATCTTTAGAGGTGCATTGGATGTACGTGCGAAGAAGATAACTGAAGGTATGAAAATGGCAGCAGCCAAAGCACTTGCAGCCCTTGCTAAAGAACCTGTACCATACTACGTGAAAGCTGCGTACCATAATGACCATATAGAGTATGGTAAAGAGCATATTATTCCTCTTCCTTTTAATAAAGAAGCACTCATCTGGGTAGCCTCAGCTGTAGCTAAAACTGCTTTTGAAGAGGGTGTTGCAAGGGTAGAGAGTTATGATGATGAAGTCTATAAAGAGCATCTAAGATGCATTATTTACGGTTGTCCTGAAGATGCTGAATAGATGAAATTTAAAACCTATCTCGATCTTTATCAACTACTAGAAGTAGACAACAGTACAAAAGCACAGAGACGTGCTTTTGGTTTGTCACATGTTTTGTTGAAAAACAAACCCTTAGAGCAGTTGATGGCTTGGGTAAAGGAAAACAAACAGAAGTTAAAAACACCTC
>JALUYL010000073.1 GCA_027012955.1 Sulfurovum sp. | reverse complement strand
TTTTATCCTTGGACGAAAGTGTCACCTGATGGGTGATAACAAAAAGTGACTCTTTCGTTCTTCTTTTACTGTATTATACGCTACTTCCTCTTGTTTGGTTATTTTTCTATTTCGTTATTGGGGATAAACTATTCAGTTGATTTATTAACTATTTTATGCTATAAATAGAGAGTAGATGAAGTTTCTGTCATAAAGTGTAATTTATTATGTTTTGTGACAGAAATGTCGTCTATTGCTGTGAAGCGGGGTTACGATGCAGAGCGTTTAGTAAGCCCTAGATGGTTAAATACTGTTATCGTCTCGCTTCTACTTCTTTTAAGACTTCCTATAAAATGTCACTACCCATGAATTACTTTTTTGAGGCTTTAGCACCAATCTAAAATTAATGGCTAGAGTGGTTAAAGCCCTTAACAACATACCTCACATTTCTACCAGCCGTTCCCTCTACTTGTTCTATGAGGTTTTTTGAAACCAGATCAGTGATGTCTCTCTTGGCTGTGGCTGTAGAAGTTTTGGCTATGGAGATATATTTTTTTGTATTTAGACCACCCTCAAAACCATCTTCTCCAGCGTCCAATAACTTATTGAGCACTTTTATTTGGCGAGTGTTTAGTGAGTACTCTCTTGCTCTATCCCAAAAATTGGCTTTTTGTATGGCTATTTGAACCTGCTGTAGTGATATCTCTATGGCTTTGTTTATCATATCTGTATGCCATGATATCCATTCTGTTATCTCTAAACTTTTGTTATACATGAGCTTTTGGCTCTGTTCCAAAAGGTCATAGTAGCTCTTTTTATCCTCTACTATGGCTGTAGATATGGAGTAGTAACCATCATTTAATCCAAGCTCTTTTGATAATACATAGTTTGTTATCGCTCTTGCAATTCTACCATTTCCATCATCATAAGGGTGTATAGTCACAAACCAAAAATGGGCTATTGCGGCTTTAGTGTAAGGTTCTTCTGTGCTTGTGTTTACAAACGCCAAAAAAGTATCCATCTCTTTATCTAAAATATCTGGTGGTGGTGCGATGTAATGTGTCTGTTCTCTGCCACCCTTATAGGAGACAACAGACATCTCCTCTTTTCTAAATTTAGCCACATTTATTTTGTACAATCCACTATATCCATCAGGAAACAGCGTATTATGCCATCCATTGAGACGTTCAACTGTGAGCGGTGAGTGATTTGCACTACTATCCATAAACATAGCCACAAGTCCATCTGTGTGTTTAGTAGAAGTATCTTTTTTTGTAATTCTACCAGCCATCTTTTTTAAAATAGATGAACGAACACTCTGACGATCTAAGACCTCTCCTTCTATTTGAGAGGAGGTAACTATTTCATTGATAGAAGCTTCCACTTTAAGAGCGTTGCTTTTTTGAACTCCGAGCATGGTAAGTATGCCATCTAGTCTGCCACTGTTTTGACTTACAGACAATAAGCTTTTACTCAACAGATCCTTATCGTATTTGAAATGAGGATAGTTATCATCTTGCCATATCCATATTTTTTCATCTTGCATCTCTATCCTTGCTCTGTGTGAGCTGATTATTCTAGGTAATCGTATCATAATATGAGCTGATTGTCAAATTTAAGTAGCTCCCAGATAAGATGCAAGCTATTCACCATTTAGAGCCTATACCCTCAAATCACGATGTGTCAGGGAAGTAAAATTATCCTCACCCCAATTACTTTTCACAAATCTTCGGCATTTTTTCACATAGTAAATTTATATTTTTTTGTGCTACTTCATTGCCTTGTGCTGCTGATTTTTTCCATAGTTGTAAAGTATGATGATAATCTTTTGGTACGCCTTGACCATAGGCATACATAAGTCCTAAGTTATACTGGGCTAGAGGTTCTCCCTGTTTGCTAGCTTCTTCAAACAATTGTTTTGCTTTTGCATAATCTACTTTTGGTCCTATACCATTGAGATACATAGACCCCAAACTATTTTTAGCCAGTGCACTTCCTTGGGTTGCAGCCTTTTCAAAAAGTTCGATAGCTTTTTGATTATCTTTCGCTACACCTTGTCCATAGGTGTACATCAATCCTAAGCTGTACATGGCATCTGCATTCCCTTGTTTACTGGCTTTTTCGTACCAAAATGTTGCTTTTTTAAAATCTTGTGGGACACCTTCTGCTTTAAGGTACATAGTTGCGATTTTGTTTTGTGCCATAGTCAAGTCTTGTTTGGCAGCTGCTTCAAAATATGCTACTGCTTTTTCATAGTCTTGTTTCACACCTGTACCATGAAAAAACATAGAAGCAAGGTTGTACTGTGCGGGGGCATACCCTTGTTTGGCAGAGAGAGTGTAAAGGTTTATAGCTTTCTCGGCGTTTTCTTTCACCCCTTGTCCCAACTCATACATAAATCCAAGACTTGACTGTGCCATAGCTAAACCCTGATTTGAAGCTTTTTTATAGAGTGCTGCTGCTTTTTTATAATTCTGTTTTACACCCTCTGCATTTTCATACATAGATGCAACATGATACTGGGCTAACGCATTTCCTTCTCTAGAAGCTATGCTCAACTTTTTAAACGCTGTTTTATAGTGTCCTGCCTGATACTCAAGTACTCCATCGTCATAGACATTACTCATGCCCAATGAGAGTGTCAATACCCATATCCATATACTCTTTTTCATTCTCTTGTCCCTTGGAAATTCTGTGCGTTTATTTTATCATAACTTGTTTAGGGAAGCTCCAATAGAATCTCACTGTATAACTTTTATTTAAGTAAGAAAGTATAAAATAGATATCAAATAAATTTTAAAAGACTTTCGTGAAGATAATAAATAAACAAAAAGCACCCAAAGACATTTTACTCAATAGCATTTTGCAAGAAATAGGTGAAGAAAATGGCATTGAGCCAGAAAAACCCAGTGAACCTGTAAAAGCAAAATCTACAAAACCACGTAAAAAACGCTCGTGGCTAAAAGTCTTTTTCAATTTTCTCATTGTTTTATTTGTTGGGGTGTTACTCTTTGTTCTTTATATGATAAATACTGCTTCTGAAGAAATAGCACACAAACAGACCATGCAAAAAGAAAAAGAACATCAGAAAAAACCTTATGACCCTATGGCTGATGTAGTGGTATCAAATGTAAAAAAAGAGAAGACAAAACCTCATCCACTCGACACACACATAAAGTTAGTTCCCACATCTAAAAAGACCAAACTAAGAGACCCTGTAAAAGCAGAGAAAAAACAACTTAGCGAACATGAAAAAGCAAAAAAACAACTCATGATGCAAATGAAAAACTAGACAACGCGCCTTTCTATGTCACCATGTAAAGCCGTGGTTATTTCATACGATATAGTACCAAGTTGCCTTGCCGCATCTTGTGCATCATCCATCATGCATATCTCTTCTTTTTCACATTCTAGGCTTATAAAGTCCATAGATACACGTCCAAGTATTGGCAACGTTTCTGCCGTCATAAAAGGCGTATCTGCATTGCCCCTAAGCCAACCATCGCCATATCCTAAGTCATAGGTAGAAACGGTCATCGCTTCAGATGCACGGAAGTCTGCACCATAGCCTATGCATTCTCCCTTTTTTAGTGTACGTGTAGAGACTTGTTTAGCATGAAGTGATACCACGGGTTTAAGTGCTATGCAATCAAAAGGTATAGTCAATTCATTATAGCCATACGCTGCGATACCCACGCGCACAATGTCTTCGCTAAATGTTTTTGTACGTAAAATAGCTGCAGAATTGTGTGAATGGACACGCACATTTATATAGCCTGCTTTTTTTACTTTATTTTGCACAGATTCAAACTGTTTCTTTTGCCAAAAACACTCAGAACTTAATACATCTGCACTACGATAATGTGTCATCAATCCTACAAGTTTTAAACCCTGTTTTTTTATCTCTGCCAATGCTGTTTCTACCTCATCCATACCGATGCCATTTCTATGCATGCCCGTATCTACTTTCAGTTCTACTTGTGCACCTTTTTCTGCCCTGCGTATATCTTCTAACGTATTGAGAGCATAGTAGTATTTAGGATGACACTTAGCCACATCTCCCAGTATAAGTATCGTCTCAAATAATGTTTCTATGTCCTTAGCCTCTGTACTGTTGCGTACCACTGCATGTTTGATGCCATATTCTGCTGCCAGTTCTGCCATGAGAAGCAAACCATGCCCATATGCATTGTCTTTTAAGACGATTGCTATTTTGTCTGAAGAAGCGGTTTGAAGCGCAATTTGGTTAAGATTATGAAAGAAATTCTGTTTATTTATTTTTATAAATGCCATAGAGGAATTATAGCAAATAAAATCAATAACTTGTAGGGTGTGATTGCTATCACACCAATTTTAAGGAGCCATACAATGCAAAGAATGCCTGCAGAGTGGGAGAGGCAACAGTGTGTCCTCATGAGTTTTCCCCATGAGGACACAGACTGGGCAGACAAAGAAGATGAAAAAGCATTAAAAGAAGCCCTTTCCCCTTTTATACGCATAGCCCAAGCTATTGCCTATGGACAGGCAGTATATATCATTTGTAAAGATAAAAACAAAGTAGCCTCAATGTTTTGCTCCCCTCGAAATCTCACCTTTATTGAGATACCTACTAACGATACATGGATACGTGATTATGGCTATATAAGCATAAAGGAAGATGAGAAAAACACTCTTTTAGACTTTATTTTTGATGGTTGGGGAGGCAAATTTGAAGCCTCACTTGACAACAGTGTCAACAGCACGTTACATAAGAAAGGTTACATGGGTACAACCCCACTAAAAAACATAGGTTTTGTGCTTGAAGGAGGATCCATTGAGAGTGATGGAGAAGGAACGATACTCACCACTTCACAGTGTTTATGTCATCCCAACAGAAACGGCGGTGTAAGCAAAGAAGAAATTGAAGAAACCTTAAAAAAAAACTTGGGAGCAGAGCGAATACTATGGCTAGACTATGGCTATTTGGCAGGAGATGACACAGACTCTCATGTCGATACTTTGGCACGTTTTGTCAATAGTCATACCATCGTATATGTCAAGTGTGACAACCCCGACGATGAACATTATGAAGCACTGCAAAATATGGAGAAACAACTCCACACTTTTCGTACACTAGAAGGAAAACCCTACACACTCATAGCTCTCCCCATGACGGAGCCAATATATAACACATCAGGGCAGAGACTCCCCTCTACCTATGCCAATTTTCTCATTTGTAATGACGCGTTACTCTATCCTACCTATCAAGATAAAAGTGACAAAATTGTTCATACGATATTTAAGGATTTATTTCCAGATAAAGAGATTATTCCTATCGCATGTCTTAAACTCATAGAACAAGGGGGGAGCTTACACTGTTCTACGATGCAAATAGCTTACTAACGATTACTGATGTAAAGCAAAGTTCTGTGTCCAATAATGTCTATAGTGTGTACCTTTTTTTTGCACATGTGCCATACCAAATTCTGCGAAAAGTGGATTCATAATGTTCACACAGTGATCGGCTGAATTTTCCCACTGTTGCATGGTCTGTGAAACGGTAGGCATACCTGCAGCGATATTTTGTGCCAAACGTTTCCACTGTTTGTAGCCATTATTTTCAATACGATCCGTAAAGTAACTGGGTCGTCCCAAATGCTGTACTTTAGCTGTCCAATCCCCTACTCTGTTTGAACCTTGATGTGTAAACATATCATTCACCATCATATCAGCGCTGTGTTCGTATGCCGCACGGTATAAATTTTCATTCCATCGCAAAGGTGGTGCAGGAGGGAAGTAACCTCGGTTTCCACAAGTACGCCCATGGCTTCGCATTTGATTGACAGCATTCACATACGCTTGTTTCGTAGCAGAAGCTATACGGGGTGCATGGTATGGATTTGAAACTACGCTACTTTGTTTGTAGACATACCGTGTTGTACCACAGGCTGTTAAAAGCAATAGACTTATCCCTACAATCATTTTTTTCATAGACATCATTCACCTTCTGTTATTATAGATTTCTATTATAGTATTTTATGTTAAAATGTACCTATGAAAACAGCACTCATTCAACAAAAATATTATCAGACAAAAGTAGAAACGATAGCACACACGCTCTCTCATATAGAACAAGCTTCTTCAGAAGGAGCAGAACTTGTCGTACTACAAGAACTCCATCAAACAGAGTACTTTTGCCAAAGCGAGGACACAAACTTTTTTACCTACGCTGATAGTTTTGAAGAAGATGTAGCATTTTGGTCACACGTAGCTAAAAAAAACAGTATCGTTTTAGTCACCTCACTTTTTGAAAAACGTACAGCAGGTTTGTACCATAACACTGCTGTGGTCTTTGAAAAAGATGGGACAGTAGCAGGTAAATACCGAAAAATGCACATACCTGATGACCCAGGATTTTATGAGAAGTTTTACTTTACCCCTGGTGACTTAGGCTTTGAACCCATCCAAACCTCTGTAGGAAAACTAGGTGTACTCATCTGCTGGGATCAATGGTACCCTGAAGCTGCACGTATCATGACACTTAAGGGTGCAGAGATACTCATCTACCCTACTGCCATTGGTTGGTTTGACGTAGACAGCAAAGAAGAGAAACAAAGACAACTAGAGAGCTGGATAACCATCCAACGCTCCCACGCCATAGCCAATGGCATCCCTGTTATGAGTTGTAACCGTATTGGTTTTGAAGCAGACCCATCTCATGTTCTAGAAGGTACAAGATTTTGGGGAAACAGCTTCATCTGTGGCGCACAAGGAGAACTCCTAACCCATGCCAACCACCAAAACGACACCATACTCTACGCGGACATCCTCCACGAACGCACAAAAGAAGTACGAGACATCTGGCCCTTCTTACGTGATAGACGTATAGAAGAGTATGACTGTCTATTAAAAAGATTTTGTGATAACAACTAAATCTAAAATCTATTTAAAAATAAACTTCTAACAAGGAAATATGCAGTCGCGACAGTGGTTGCGTTTTTTTCTTTTTTGGTTACTTTATTTCTCTTTTGTCGCAGTACAAAAAAGAAAAAAGTAACAGAGAAGTCATACATACAAAAGATAGATTTTTATGTACATAAGAAAATTAAGTAACTTTAACTATAATCCCCCAATATATTTAAAATAAGGAACACAGATGTATGACATAGAAGTCACCGTCAAAGGTGCCCCAGTAAAATACAAACTTCCCGACCCCGCCTTCTATGAAGCCTTAGGCTACGATGGTATGAAAGACCTCATGTACCGATTTTATGATGAGATATACGACAGTTCTATCTCACACTTTTTCCCACAAGATGAAGAAGAATTTGAAAAAGTAAAAGAGAAAAATTCACTCTTTTTCATACAAATCTGTGGTGGTCCAAAGGTCTATGAAGGCGAAACCAATGGTATGAATATCAACGAATATATGATTCGTCTACATGATGACTTTTCGATCAACAAAAAAGCAAGGTTTGAATGGTTAGGCTGTATGGAAGTTGCTCTGCGCGATACAAAAAATGTTGCCCAAGATTTAAAAGATGACTTTTGGGATTACTTGGAAAAGTTTTCCAAGCTTACAGTGAACACTTTTGATGATGGCTCCGTTTTTTATGCGTCCTATGAACCTGGAGATATCGTACCCTAGCTTTAAAGGCTATTAGGATTAACGGTTACTGAGCCTGTCGAAGTACCACATAAACGCAAACATTATCCCCGGTGTTTTCGCGATACTTTCATCATAGATGAAGGCTTTAGCTTCAGCTACAGGTAGGTATATCACTTCTATCTGCTCATCATCTACCCCGCCACCTTCACTTACTTTCATAGACTCCTCAACTTCTACATAGTAGAGTGTTTGTTTACTCCCTGCAAATCCTACAGAGGTATGAAAAGAAGTTATTTTCTCTATGTCTTCTAAGTCCACAGCATAACCACACTCTTCATCTATCTCTTCTTGTGCAATTTTGGCTAAGCTTAGTGGCTTATCTACGATACCTGCACAAAGTTCTACTGTCATTCCATCATCATTGTTCAAATACACAGCTGGACGAAACTGCTTCACCAAAACAAAAGTATTTTTATCTCTATGGTAGATAAGTATGGCTACAGAATCATGTGCCTCCACAATCTCCCATGTTTTTTTCTGACCATTTTGCGTATAGGTTGCAAAAGAGGTATGGATAAACTTCGCATCCACCAATGGCTGTAGCTTAAAATCTTCAATTTTATTCTTCATGGTCCATCCTCATAGCAGTTTTATTAAAGCAATCCCACACAAAAGGCTTATTTTGTGTTTTCATAAATGCTAAGAGTTTTTCTCTGTTTTCTTTTGCATTTTTAATGACAACATTTTTATATTTGGTGGTACTTGTTTCTTTATACTTAGTAAAGGTTTTCAAGATAGATTTACCTACTGACTTTTTACGCAGTACGCGCATAGGATCAATCCATCTACCATTTTTCGTCAAGCCAAAGTGTAAGTGTGGTCCCGTACTTCGTCCTGTACTTCCTA
>JALUYL010000072.1 GCA_027012955.1 Sulfurovum sp. | reverse complement strand
GCAACTCGCTAGCCGTCCATGTGTTGTTGGACGCGTATTATAGCACCGAACTTTATCATTGTCAAGGGTTTTTTCCCTTTTTATGCAAATTCTTTTGTTTTTCTTTTTTACTTACACTATATATAGGTTTTTTTGTTTATTTTTTCCTTAAAATACATATTTTTAGCTATAATACAAAAAATTTATTACCTACAAAGAAATTATTATTATGTTAAATACGAAGAAATTACACCTTGTTAGTTTAGGTTGTACCAAAAATCTTGTCGACAGTGAAGTAATGCTTGGTCGTCTAAAAGAGTATGAAATTACTGATGACAATACCATTGCTGATGTAATCATCGTCAATACCTGTGGGTTCATTGATGCTGCTAAAGAAGAGAGTATCAACACAGTACTCAATCTCCATGATGACCGTAAAGAAAACTCTATTTTGGTGATGTCTGGTTGTCTCACTGAACGTTACCGTGAAGAGTTACAAGCAGACATGCCTGAAATAGATATCTTTACAGGTGTGGGTGACTACGAAAAAATAGATGAACTCATAGCCTCAAAGCAGAGTACCTTCTCTCCTGAAGTCTATCTTGCTACAGAAACAAGTGGAAGAGTCATTACCGGATCAAATTACCATGCCTATATCAAGATAGCAGAAGGATGTAACCAGTCATGTTCTTTCTGTGCTATTCCTAGTTTTAAAGGAAAACTGCATTCTCGTTCACTCTCTTCTATCGTAAAAGAAGTAGAGATGTTAGTACAAGATGGTTTTTATGACTTCTCTTTCATTTCACAAGATAGCTCTAGCTACGGACGTGATATGAAGATGTCAGATGGACTCATAGAGCTTATTAAAGGTACAGAAGCGATAGAAGGTGTAAAATCTGCACGTATCCTCTACCTTTACCCTAGTACAACAACCTTTGCACTCATCGATGCTATTTCAGACTCTACGGTATTTCAAACCTACTATGATATGCCTATCCAACACATCGAAGATTCTGTGCTGAAAACGATGAAACGTGGCTTTGGTGAGAAAAAAACCATCGAACTACTAGAGTACATGAAGTCTAAGCCAAATGCCTTCTTACGTACGTCACTCATCGCAGGTCACCCAGGTGAGAGCGAGGAGAGTTTTGAGAAACTGTGTGACTTTATGAAAGATTTTAAATTTGACAGATTTAATACATTTCATTACTCAAATGAGGAGACAACTTCAGCCTACGTACTAGAGCAAATCTCTCAAGACATCATTAATGAAAGAGCCGATATCTTAGGTGCCATAGCCGAAGAGAACACACAAGAGTCTTTAGAAAACATGGTAGGTAAAACAGTCACATTGGTCATAGATGGTGAAAGTGATGAACATGAATACCTACTCAGCGCACGACCACTTAACTGGGCAGTAGACATAGACGGAGAAATCCTCATCAACGACACTTCAGACTTACCTATAGAATATGCTAAACTCTATGAAGCAAAAATCACAGAACTTGTAGGGACCCAACTTTTAGCTACCCTACAATCCGTGCGATAGCACATCCATCAATCACGCTTGCGTGCCCTGTCTCTCCGAACGACCTTGAAAGCAAAGCGATTCGAGAGGAGAGACGACTTTTGCTTACTTTTCTAGAAAAGTAAGGAGAACAACAACGCCACAATTTAAATCAAGAGGAAGTCATGCTAAAAGTAAATACTCAACCCCTCATTAATAAAAAAAACCTATTAGCATTCTCAGCAGGAGTAGACTCCTCCGCCCTCTTCTTCATACTCATAGAAAACCACATCAAATTTAACATCGCCATTGTCGATTATGGCGTAAGAGCACAAAGTAAAGAAGAAGTAGCACATGCTAAAGCACTAGCCAAAAAACATAAACTCTTTTGTCATACCATCCAAGCACCCAAATTTACAAAGAATTTTGAAAAACAAGCCAGAGACTTTCGTTATGAGTTCTTTGATTCACTTGTGACCATCGAAGGATATGACTACATCCTCACAGCCCATCAGCTTAATGACCAACTAGAGTGGTTTCTTATGCGTCTAAGTAAAGGTGCAGGAGTGAGTGAACTACTTGGACTCGAAGCACTCTCAAAAAGAAAAAACTATACCTTGGTAAGACCTCTGCTAAACTACAGTAAAGCGGAGTTACTCCACTATCTCAATATGCATAACTATCCCTATTTTGTAGATGAAAGCAACAGTGATAAAAAGTATGAACGCAATAAGTTTCGACACCAGTTTTCAGATGCTCTACTTGCAGAATACAAAGAGGGCATAGCGCGCAGTTTTGACTACTTACAAAAAGACAAAGAGGTACTTGAGAGTGCTTTTACACTTAAAGTCTCACAAAAAGAACTCCGAATCATTACACTACATGCCCAAGAGGCGAAAGTAAGAGCTGCAGATATTACCTTTAAAAAACTGGGCTATCTACTCTCTGCAGCACAACGAGAAGAGATAGAAAAAGAACAAAGCCTTGTCATAGGTGGAGCGTGGGCAGTTGAATACCAAGATGGTTTACTTTACATTGCCCCCTACATGCGTACTGATATGCCAAAAACATTTAAAGAAGTATGTCGCGTAAACAAAATTCCCTCAAAAATAAGACCTTATTTATTTCAAGAAAATATCGATCCTACTCTGATTATTCCTCACTAGCAAGTGGATGTGCCTTCATATACTCCTGCATCTTCTTCACAGAGCCTAGTTTTGTATAAACCTGAGTGGTTGCCATAGTCTCATGTCCAAGTAGTTCAGAAACGTCTGCTATACGTGCACCATTGTTGAGTAAATGTGTGGCAAAAGAGTGTCTGAGCTGATGTGGTGTAGCTTTAAGTCCTTGTGCTTTAAACAGTTTTGTCAAAATATATCGTAACTGGGCACTGTTCATAGGTGCATTACCCTTTTCAAAAAGATACATTTTAGGATGCTTTATTTCCCTATAACGTACGATAAGTGTATATAATTCAGGCAATAAAGGCAGCTCTCTGACCTTATTTCCTTTACCATGTATCTGCACCCATTTTTCTTTAATGTCATCTAGTTTTAGACCACTAAGCTCTGAGATACGTAAGCCCAAGCCATAAAGCATAGAAATAAGCAATTTCTCCTCTATATTTGCTTCTTCTAGTACTTCTACTATATACTGCTCTTCAATGGGCTTAGGAAGGCTCTGAGGTACCTTAATCGTCTCATCTCCTATGAGTTTGACAGACAGATGGCACTGATCTTCCATATATTTAACAAAAGACCGAATGGCAGAGAGTTTTTTAACGATGGTTTTTTTGTTGTTTTTCACAATAGCAAAACGAAAAGGGGTAATATCTAGATGATAGGTCTCATCTTCAAAAAAGAAATGACTCACTTCCATCATTTGACGAAGTGCGACTTCATAGGTGATAACAGAGTGTTCAGAATAGCCTCTGACATCATACAGATACTCAAGAAACTCTTCAGATAATACTTGAAGTTTCTCTTTCATCATTTAACCTATGGTATGTGCCAACATTTTGCTAGCTAAATACGCTTTGGCCTCTTCGTGTGCCAATCCTTCAAGTGAAAGACTCTGCATATAAAAATCTACTTGTGTAAAAGGTTTAGGAATAACAAATCTATCCCATGATCCTAACTGCCAATAATTTTGGGCTGTAAAATTCATCACAAAGATTGGTAGTTTACTCTTTAAAGCAATCCCTACTGCTCCATCACTCATAGAGTGCCTAGGGCCCTTAGGCCCATCTGGTGTTATCAGTACCTCTTCTCCTGACTTAATACTTTTAAATGCCTGAAGCAAGACTTGCTTCGCACCTTTACGGGAAGAACCTCTTAACGGACGTATTTTCATAAACTGTAAAGTACCTGCGATGAGTGCACCATCAAAATGAGAGGAGATAATCGCAGAAGCAGGGTGTTTTTTATGTATATGTCTATAAGCTTGAGGAGACATAAGCAGTTCCCCATGCCATGTGACACAGACATGCTGTCGTTCATCTATCTCTGTAATGTAGTGAAATTTTTTACGTGTGGTAACCCATATGATACGCATCAGTATATAAACCAAAGGTGGTATCACTACCTGCCCTAGTTTTCTCAAAAAAGACTTCATCTGCGTTAGACAAGCACTCCGTCAAGCGCCCCTCTAGATGTTTTGGTTACTTTTACATCTACTATCTTTCCAAGAAGCTCTTCACTACCTTCAACAAAGAAAAGTTTGCCGTCATCTGAACGACCAGAGATTCTACCATTTGGTTTGAGTTCATCAAAATAGACTTTATGTACTGCACCCATTTGTGCATCCATAATCTCATCAAGTATTTCAGTATGACGTGCTTGAAGTCTAGTAAGTCGCGCACCTGAGAGTGCATTATCTATCTGATCTTCAAATTCTGCTGCTTCTGTATGTGGGCGTGGTGAATACTTGAACGAAAACATCTGCTCAAAACGTACTTTTTCAAGTACATCCATAGTATCTTCAAAGTCTGCATCACTCTCACTAGGAAAGCCAACAATAACATCTGTCGAAATCGTCGCTTCAGGACATAAAGTACGTATCTTCTCACAACGGTTCAAGAAGTTCTCTTTGGTGTACCCTCTTTTCATCTCTTTAAGCAGACGTGTTGAGCCACTTTGTAGAGGGACATGTATCTGCTTACATATTTTAGGATTTGAGGCAAACTCTTGTAAAAAAGCATCATCCATATGAAGAGGATGTGGAGAAGTGAAACGGATACGCTCCAAGCCGTCAATCTTTGATATTTTTTGAAGAAGCCCCGTAAAGTCACACTTCTCATCATCCGCACCAAAACGTCTACCATAGTTGTTTACATTCTGCCCAAGAAGCATCACTTCTTTTGCACCTGTATTGACTGCTTTTGTTATCTCTTGTACTATAAGGTCTGAAGGAATAGAGATTTCGTCTCCACGTGTGGCTGGAACGATACAGAAAGTACAGGACTTGTCACACCCGATAGAGATGTTGATCATCGCTTTAAAAGGATTGCTTCTATATTCACCAAATGCGTAGGTACTCTCATCAAAATCTGTACTTACTTCTACAGCATGTTTTTTATCTACCACTTCTGTTATTTTAGAGACATTTCTAGCACCCAACACAAAATCTACAGCAGGTGCACGTTTAATGATTTCTTTTCCCAAGTGTGAGGCGGTACAACCTGCTACACCTATTTTGGCACCTTCTTTTTTATGTTTATTAAATACACCTATCTCAGAAAAAAGTTTAGCCACAGGTTTTTCTCTGACTGAACATGTATTGATAATGATAAGATCTGCTTCGGAAAGGTTTTCGGTAAGTTCGTAGGGTTCTTTTTGGTTAAGCTCTGCAATCATATGTTCGCTATCACGAACATTCATCGCACAACCTAATGTTTCAATAAATAATTTTTTTGTACTCAATATGTCTCTTTAATATCGCTAAAATTACGCGATAATATGTACTTCATAGATGTATTCGTTTTCATCTAAACCATATTTCACTTCTCTCATATAGACAGAAAAACCTTTTTCTTCAAAATGCTCAATGAGTTCTTTTAACTCTTTATGTGAGTTGTCTTTATCAAAATAAAATATAGATTTATTCGCTAGCTCTTCTTCTATTTTTTTCAGCTCAATCGTTTTTGGCTTTGCCTTAAGTGTTGTTCTAGCAAGTTTTAATTTCATCTACAGTACCTTTGATTCGTTCTTTAAATTTTTCTTAATTGCCTAGATTATACTTTATTTTCGGTAAAGGTTTGGTTAGATATAATACACAACTTCAAAAAGAACCCTCCCGAGATATTATTGACACTGTTATGTTACCTCTTGTAGCGGTCTATTGAAATGTCATCAAAAAAAATGATTAAAAAACAGGAAGAACTTATGGAAAAAATATTAGATATTATCGAAGCTATCGCGCATGAAAAAAACATCTCAAAAGAACATGCACTAGAAGCATTTACTGAAGCAGTTAAAAATACGGCCAAAAAACTTACCACTTTTACAAGTAACTTTGAAGTCATTATCGACCAAGATACAAAGACCTATAGTGTAAATAAAGTCATTACCGTTGTTCCAGATGGGGATTCACGACTCATGGCTGAAGTAGGAAGAGAGCCAAATATCGAGACTATTGAGTCAGATGCATTTATCTCTTTGTCTGAAGCAAAAGAGTTTGATGACTCTATTGAAGTGGGCGATGAACTAAAAGAAGAATTTGTTCTTGAAGACCACGGACGTACAGCATCAGCGAATCTTTTTAGAGAGTTAGAATACCATGTACAAAGACGTATAGAACAAGATCTCTTTGAAAAGTACAGAGAAAAAGTAGGTACAGTAATGCTTGGAACGGTAAACCGTGTCGATGCAGATGACAACACACACGTTGAGATAGGTGAGCTTAAAGGTATTATGACACTTAGAAACCGTATTAAAGGGGAGACATACAAGCGTGGTGACAGTATTAGAGCACTTTTACGTTATGTTTCTGTTGATCCTCAATATGGACTTTTTCTTGAGCTCACACGTACTTCACCAAAGTTTTTGGAGTCACTTATGGCTTCGGAAGTACCAGAGATTGACGATGGTGTGGTTGAGATAGTCAATGCCGCAAGAATCCCAGGGGAAAGAGCGAAAATTGCACTTAAAACGGAACAGATGAATGTTGACCCTATCGGTGCAGCTGTTGGTGTCAAAGGGGTACGTATTAACGCAGTGAGCCAAGAGCTTAATGGTGAAAATATCGATTGTATTGACTACTCTCCTATCCCAGAAGTGTTTATCACTCGTTCATTAAGCCCTGCGATTACGCAAAGTATTAAGGTAAATGCCGAAGAGAAAAAAGCAATGGTGAACATCACAGGTGACCAAAAAGCAAAAGCCATTGGTAAATCAGGAATCAATATCCGTTTGGCATCCATGCTTACAGGATATACCATAGAGCTCCATGAGGTAGAAGGTGTAGCCGAAAGACAAGTAGACTCATCTGAGCCTGAGATTGCAAAAACAACAGATACAACTGCATTATCTGATTTATTTAAATAATTTTCATGCTAGTATCACAGCTCCAGCTGTGATACTTCTAATTACACCCAACTCAAAACATCCAACAACTCAACTTTAGAAAAATGTCCAAGATTATTTGAAATGAGTGTTTCCCCATTTGCCATAGAAATGCTTGCAATCATCAAATCCATATCTGCCACAACTATACCTTTCTTTTGCATGCTCGCTTTAAGTATACCGAATATCTTCGCTGATTTTTTATCGAAGTCATACACTTTTATATTTTCAAAGATGAGTTCTACTTGAGGAAGATACTTCTTATTATCACGTTTTTTAAGACCATAGACAAGCTCTGCATAGTTTATGGTAGTAGATGCCAACTCATTTTGATTTAAAATAAACTGCTCTTTAACAGACTCAGATCCTCTAAGATAGTAGCTTATAGTATCTGTATCTAAGACCATAAGTCTATCTCTTTATTGACCCTGCTTTGAGCTATATCTTGCACAAGTATGTCTGCCTCTACTTCAGACATCACACCAAATGATTTTTCTATCCAGTTATTTGACTTAGCTTGTTTATTTGTTAGTTCCAAGTACCTGTCATAATCTACTATAACTACAAAAGGCTTCTCTCTTTTAGTAACCAACATATCACCTTTTAAGGCATTTTGTAAAAGTGTGCTATTTTGTTTTATTTCTGAAGCAGTAATTGATTGCATAGACTATCCTTTATCTTTTGATATAGTCATTATAGCTATTTTGGTTATTTTAGTCAATATGCTGTAGGGTGCGATTGCTATCGCACCAATGATATGAAGCGATATTTAGCCGTATAAATCTTGTCTGTTATTTGGTATTCCGTTTGACGGTGCGATGGCAATCACACCCTACGAAAGCACCATCTGCGAAAAACTATCTGCATCAAGTGATGCAGACCCTACAAGTACCCCATCAACCCCAGCGATACTTATAATCTCTTTTATATTGGCAGGTTTAGCAGAACCACCATAGAGTAATGGCTTTTCATCTATCGCTTTTTTTAAAGCTCTATGTGTTGTAGATATCTCTTCAACTGTGGCAGAACGACCTGTACCTATAGCCCAGATAGGCTCATAAGCGACAATAAGATTTTCATACGAAATATCTATACCTTCAAACTGTGTAAGCAGATATTTCATCACTGATTCAAAACCTTTTTCACGTATAGCTAAAGGTTCACCTATACAGTAAATGATTTCAAATCCCTGTTCTTGAAAAAAAGCAAATTTTGCTGCTACTGTTTTTTGAGATTCAGCCATATATTCACGGCGTTCACTGTGCCCAATGAGAATCGTTTTTATATCAAACTCATCAAGTTGTTCTAGCCCTATTTCACCAGTATATGCACCATTATGTGCTGGGTAAGCATTTTGTGTACCCACAGTAAAATCACCGTCATAACTATCAAGTGCAGTAGCAGGAGGGAAAATATAGACTTTATCTTCTGGAGATTTTGCACCCA
>JALUYL010000071.1 GCA_027012955.1 Sulfurovum sp. | reverse complement strand
CCCGCTTGATAACTGTCACCGTTTGCATCGGTATTTAATTCTGTATAAGCTTGGTAAAGCATTTTATGGTTGGCATAGTCACCATCTACAGATTCGAGTTCTGAGGCATTTTCGTCTAATATGCTTACATTGCCTCCCTCTCTACCAAATATTGGCTTTTTGACCTGTTTTTGTCCCTCTAGTGGCTCAAATGAACTCTCTAGTAGTAACGGATGGTTAGGATACAAGTCCCAGAGGATTTTTAGTAGTCCTTTACTTTGGAAGAGCAGGGTGTAGGCTGGGTTAAAGATGATAGCCTTTTGGTTTTTAATGATGTTGGTGAGTAACATCGCCAAGTCTGACTCTTCTAGGGCTATGTCTTCCCAAGGAATGAGTTTAAACCACAGTTCGTAGTTTGTGTCATTATAGAAGATACCTTCCTCCGAGTCAAACTCTATGTCATCGATGTAAGCAAATTCTGTGTTGTACCCAGCTTCTGTGGCTATGTGCTGCAGTAGTCTTACGGTGTTCTCTTCTTCGGAGTTTCCTTTGACAGAGGTAAAGAGGAAGTTCCATCCATCGTAGTTCTCTTCAAAACTTGAGACATCCTCTTCTAAAGTGACAAGTCTTTTAAAGTTATTTATCAATGCTTCATAGGTAGCATTAAACTGGCTGGACTCTTCCATGTTATTTTGTTTGAGTATTGCCCACTGTACGATGGCTGTTTCAAAGAGTGCTGTAGGTGTGTCTGCATTGAATTCTAAGAGTTTGATGGCTTTTCCATTTATGCCACCTGCTAAGTCAAAACGACCATAAAGATGCCAATGTACATCATTTTCCCATGACTCTTTGATGACATCTACAAGGTTAAAAGGGATGCCTATCTCATGAAAGAGATTGTTTTCCACAACATACTCAGCTGCCTCTACATACATGTCATAAAGTGTATTCGTTGCTTCATAGTATGCTTCTGCTTCAGATTCTGAGAGCACTACAAGTGCATCTGAAATGTAAGCACTTTCATCTGAGTCAGTATGCCAAACAAAACCGAGTGATTCAAGGTATTCAGTAGAGAGTAGTGTTGTCTGTTGTAACTTAACCACCGAAGAATCCACCTGAACGGCTAGAAGTTTTTTTACTGCCAAAGAAACCACTCTTTTTACTGCTTGATTTTCTTGGTTTGTTAAATGTGTTTTTACTTCTGTTGTATGTGGAGGGAGATTTGTAACCTGCTTTACGGTTGTTTTGAAAATTTTGGTTTCCAAAGAGTCTGTTTCCTATCCATGAACCTATCATCGCACCAGCAATACTTGAGAGTAGCACTTCACCTAGTCCCATACCCCCAGACATCTGTGCATTAGGATTGGTAAGGTTTGATGTACCATCATCGATTTTAGCGGCCTCTTTTTTAACTAGGGCATCCATCTCTTCTTTTGTAAGTACATGTTCTACGCCATCTAGTTGTTTCAGTACGATACGCGTTTCATCTGCTGGAAATTCATCTTTAATTTTGTATTTGCCAGGCGCTGTCTCTTCTATGACGACAAAGGCACCTTTGGCTTGTGCCTGCTCTTGGGTTTGCTGTGTACAGCCTGTGACGCCAGTGAGAAGCACGGCACCTAATCCAGTGGCTGCGAGTGTTGAAAGTTTTGTGATATATTTCATAATAATTCCTAAAAAATTTGGTATAGAAAATGTTTGGAGTATCATAGCAAAAAATGGTTAATAGTCAGAGGGTTCAATTAGAGATTAAGAGGATGTTCAAACAGAGAAGGAAGAGTTTCTCTGTCTATTAAAAGGAGTAAAAAAGGTAGGAGGTTAGTCCATTTGTTTTCTTAGGAATGTAGGCACATCTAAAATGTCTTCGTTATCTCCATTGTAACCACCTACAACCATTCTGTTTTTTACAGTGTTGATGTTGCATGCATTGTTACTACTTAAAAGTGTTCCTTGCTGTTTTGTCTCTTTTGGTTGGACTACCGCATTTCTATCTTCAAAACCTGTAGCGACGATAGTGATTTTCACTTCATCAATATCCATAGAAGTATTGGTTGTGGTACCAAAGATAACATCTGCATCTTCATCTGCACTGTCATAGATGATGTCCATTGCTTCAGAGATGCCATTTAGTGGATAGTCTGGGTGAATGTCAAACTGTACAAGTACACCCATAGCGCCATCTATCGAAATATTATCAAGCAATGGAGACTCTATAGCAATTTTAGCTGCATCATACGCTGCTGCTGAACCAGAACTGTATCCTGTACCCATAAGTGCTAAACCTCTATGGTTCATCACTGTTTTTACATCGGCAAAGTCAAGGTTGATGTCATTTTCTCCATGAGAAAGAATCACTTTTGATATACCGCCGACAGCTTGAGCAAGAATATCATCTACCATTCTAAAACTCTCTTTAATACCAAGGTTCTTCTCTACGATAGAAAGAAGCTTTTCATTTGGAACAACGATGATAGAATCGCTCTCACGCTTAAGTTCCTCTAGACCCTCTTTTGCAAGTTTAGAACGTTTTCGTCCTTCAAATTTAAAAGGACTTGTTACGATAGATACTGTAAGTGCACCTATCTCTTTTGCTGCCTGTGCGATGATAGGTGCAGCACCTGTCCCTGTACCACCACCAAGACCTGCAGAGATAAATACGATGTCTGAACCTTCAAGCATCTCTTTAATATCTTCAAAACTTTCTAGTGCAGCCTCTCTTCCTTTGTCAGGAACCATCCCTGCACCTAGCCCTCTTGTTGCATTGAGACCCAGTTGCATCTTATAGGGTGCTATTGAACTATCAAGTGCTTGTGCATCCGTATTTGCTACGATAAGGTCAATATCATTGACACCCTCACTTATCATGTGGTTAATCATGTTTCCACCACCACCACCAACACCGATTGCTTTAATCTTTGCGCCAGTTGTGTGACATTTCGTTTCGACTATGTCGATTTCAAACTCTTCCATTTTTTCCTCCTTTTTTTGATGTATCTTAAACTTTTAAAAAAGCTGCCTTGCCCAGTTGGCTAGTTTTTTAAACGGGTTTTTGTTGTCATGACCCAAATCTGGTAAGTCATCAAATGAGATGATGGACTCTTCAAAATCATGACGCTCTTCTTTTTTAGCTTCAGTTGTTTTTTTCTGCGTAGGTGTATGCTGTGGTTCGTGAGTACTTGTGCCTATCTTTATATCAACAAGACTCTCTTCATGGAGACTTTTGGAATGCAACATAGTTTGTTGAAAGTCTATTTCGTACTGTGTATGTCCTGCTGCTTGATAGAGCAAGAGTCCAATGACAGTAGAATAAGCAGGATCTTTTAACTCATCAAATAGACCATTTACTTTTTCAGGGTAGCCTACACGTATGGTCATACCAGAAAATATAGCTTGTGCCAACTCTCTGATACCTTTGAGTTTAGTCATACCACCAGTTAAAACAATACCAGCACCTATTTGTTCTTTAAGCGCAGATTTTTCTAGTGATTTCTCTAAGATAAGTAAGGCTTCCTCGACACGGGAAAAGATAACGGAATGTACGATTTCAAGAGAAACGCCATTACGGTTTTCTTCATCTCCGATAATAGGAAGTTCAATGACTTCATTCGAACCCTCTACAAGATTCCCATGACGTACTTTGACGTTTTCAGCAATCTGTAAAGGTGTATGTAAAGCCATAGACAAATCATTGGTAATATGGTTAGAGCCTACGCCTAAGAAATCGTTGTAACGAATAGAATTACCAGTATGCACAACAAGGTTAGAAGTTTGCCCACCCATGTCAATTACTGCAACACCTAACTCTTTTTCATCTTCATCCATTGTTGCGATAGCTGAGGCATAGCCAGAAAGTACAATACCGTTGATGTCAACACCAGCAGAACGTACGGCTTTTTTAAGATTTGAGAGGTTTGACTTTTGTGTCATGATGATGTTGACATCTACTTCCATACGTGAAGCATTCATCCCAAAAGGGTCTTCAATGAAGTCTTGGTCATCTACTCTAAAATTATAAGGTAGTACATGGACTACTTCATATTCATTGGGAACATTGGCATTGTAAAGTGCTGTCTGCATTACACGGTTTATCTCTTTAATAGAAATGTCTTTATGTGGGATGTTGACAACGCCAGTTGAGTTTAATGATTTTGCATAAGCATTTGAGATAGAGACCGTGGCAGATGTGATGTTTGCCCCTGCGATGCGCTTTGCATCGTTTATGGCTTTTTTGATAGATTTTGAAGCAAGTTCAATATTGGTAATGGCACCTTTTTTTATCCCTTGGGATTTGGTAATGCCATGACCTTGGATGGTGACTTCATTTGAGTCTGAAATTTCAGCTATGATAGCGCATATTTTAGTGGAACCGATATCTATAGCTAAAATGGTGTTACTCAATTGGTCAGCCCTCCCACGTAAGATTCAGTTGGATATTTTTTATCTAGCATCTTAATCAAGTTTGATTCAAATGTATTCCGTTTTAATTGATTGACAGTTTGATTGACAAATGCTGTCTGATTTTCATCTATTGGCGCAATTTTTTGTTCCATAATAGTGTAAACCACAATTTTATCCATTACGCTAATCATACCCTTTTCTTTTGATGATGTAAAGAGTTTTTGTAAAAATTGTAAACTTTCTTGTGTATTTAATGGTTTTAGGTTGACATTCTCTTCTAATTTAACAAAATCAGAAACAGTTGCAGTGGAGAGGTCAAAGTTTTTCACTGTCTCTTCTGCGAGTGCAAGAAGTGCTTCTTTTCTCGCTTGTTGAGTGTAGAGAAGTGTCGCAGCAGCTTTTGCCTCTGCATAGCTTTTTACCTTAGGTAAGACCACATTGTCCACCTTGATAGTCGCATACATATCTGCTACTACTTTTGGTTTTAATATGTCACCCACTTGCTTCTCTTTCAGTGCATCCCAAATAGCAGCTGTAAGTTTTTGGTCGCCTACAGCCAATGTGATTTTTTCACTTTCTGTCAACTTGCCTTTTTTAAAGGCAATGTAGGCTTTTTGTGCTGTTTTTTTCGTTTTCTTAAGTTTCAAATCATTACTTGCTTGTGCTTTAGCTTCTGTAAAAGAGAGTTGTTTCCCCTCTGCATTTGTGTAGTTATAACTGTTTTCCTCAAAAAAGTCTTTGATTTCAGATTCTGTTACTTCAGCATTTTTACTTTCAGTCCAAACGATAGAAAGTGCATACATTTGTGGTGTCATAAATCGCTCTTTTTGCATATCCCAAAATGCTTTGACCTTGGCATCTTCTGCTACAAAGTTTACATCATTTTGTGTGAGTACTTTGTATGCTAGTTTGTCACTTACATTCATAGCTGCCCCAATGACTTCATCCTCAAATGGTAAACCTTTCACAGAAAGAAGAGCCATAGTCTTTTGAATGGTAAGTTCTTCTTTTAGTGTAGCTTCAAATGTTTTTGCTTTGAGTCTTTGTGCTTTGAGGTATGCTAGGTATATCTCTTTGTTGAATGCACCGTCTTTTTGGAAAATAGGGAGATGCTCCAAGCGTTGGAGTACTTCTTTATCTGAAACGATAATCCCTGACTCTTGTGCAAAGTTTAAGATTTTAGCCTGCGTAGCAAGTCTTTGAAACGCTTGTTGAGGCAGACCCATCTCTTTGGCTTTGGCTTTATCGAGTGTGCCTTGCATTTTTTCGTTGTATTGACTGTAAATACTGCTGTAAACCATATTGAGCTTTTCTTGTGATATCTCTATGTTCCCAACTTTTGCAACATTTCCTGCTTTAGAGCTTCCATACCCTGCGCCAGAAAAGATTGGTCCAGACGCGATAAACGCTATCGTCGCGATCCATATGGTCCATATAAGAAATTTATTGTGTTTTTGCATCCATGTTATCATGCTTCATCTACCTTCTATCTAAAAATTTGTATAATTTTACCTAAATATACTTGTATTAGTAGTTAAAATAAAGAGAGTCCAATATGCCAAGTAAAAACAATGAAATAATGCAACGTGACTTAGAAGTTATTTGGCATCCTTGTACACAAATGAAAGACCATGAAACCTTACCTCTAGTCCCTATACGTTCAGGTAAGGGAGTGTACCTTTATGATTTTGAGGGCAATAGCTATATCGATGCAGTGAGTTCATGGTGGGTAAATCTCTTTGGACATGCCAACCCAAAGATAAATGAAAAGGTCAAATCACAACTTGACACGCTCGAACATGTACTTTTGGCTGGATTTACCCATGAACCTGCTGTTGATTTGGCACATAAACTTGTAAAGCTAACTCCTGAAATGTTAACTAAGGTTTTCTATGTTGACAATGGCTCTTCTGCCGTTGAAGCAGCACTTAAGATGAGTTATCACTATCATCTTAACAAGGGTAAACGTAAACCTGTTTTTCTGTCATTGACAAACTCTTACCATGGCGAGACCATAGGTGCGTTGTCTGTAGGTGATGTAAGCCTTTATAAGGAAACCTACGAGCAGCTGCTGATACAAAATAGACAAGTTCCTGTACCTAAAGACCAGAGTGAAGCATCTGCAAAAGAAGCGTTAGACGCACTAGAAAAAACATTACTTTCTCATGCGGATGAGATTTCGGCATTGATTATTGAACCTTTGATTCAAGGTGCGGGAGGTATGCATATGTATCATCCTCTTTATCTTGAAGGGGCTAGACGTTTGACAAAGACCTATGATGTACACCTAATAGCCGATGAGATTATGACTGGGTTCGGTCGTACAGGAAAGATGTTTGCTTGCGAACATGCTACTATCTCACCTGATTTTATGACACTCTCAAAGGGACTCACTGGTGGCTATTTACCGCTGTCTGTGGTTATGACTACAGATGATGTTTATCAAGCATTCTACTGTGACTATAATGAACATAAAGCATTTTTACATTCACATTCTTATACAGGAAACCCTCTTGCCTGTGCAGCAGCTTTGGCAACCTTGGAGATATTTGAACAGAATGATATTTTAGGGGAAAATGAAAAAAAGGCATTGTATATTAAAACACAGGTGGAAAAGTTTTTAGACTTGTCAAATGTAAAATCTATAAGACAACAAGGCATGGTGACAGCGATAGAGCTAAAAGGCTATGAAAGTACAGAACGAGTGGGATTAAAAATCTATGAGTATGCATTAACCCAAGGTGTGTTACTAAGACCTCTGGGGCACATCATCTATTTTATGCCTCCATACATCATTACCTATGATGAGATAGATAAGATGATAAGCATCGCGTATGAGGGGATAAAGCGCATCAAAAAGTGATGGGACTACTTTTTGAAAAGACGTCTGTTTTGTTTTTTAAGTCTGTCATAGTGCTTTGTGGCACGTTTGATACCTAGACTTACAGCTTCCTTGTAAAGACTTTCAGCTTTCATGGTGTCTTTTGTGGTGCCAATACCATGTTCATAAAACTGTCCTAAGTCACAGAGTGCTTCGGGGTAGTCCTCTGTTGACAAAGCATTCATTAGTGTAAAGGCTTCGTTAATGTTTTTTGTCAAGACCGAACCTGTGTAAAGTGCTCTTGCAAACATAAATTGTGCAAATTTAGACTCTGTTGCTCCACAGATAAGCAGAAGCTGTGAAGCTTCAGTGTATTTAGATGTCTCAATGAGTTTTTTAATAAAAATCAACATCTCTTCCATCTCTTGTTCTGTGTATCCCTTTTGACTTATTTTTGTCAAAAGAGTTTCTACTGTGTCAAATTTTTCATAGGTTTTTTGTATCGGTGGGTACTCTTTTTTCATACGGATGAATTTTTGTGAGATATGGGGCATTGCAGGGTAAGAAGATAGGATCTCTTTACTCTCCACTTTTATCTCCTGAATGGGTGTTTCTTTAATTTCTTTTGGAAGTTCTATAGAGGTTTGTATTTCTTCTTTTTCTTCAAGGATGTTTGAAGGTTTTGTTTCTTCGATGTGAAGTATCTTCTCCGATATCTCTTCTTCATCAAAAAAACTGTCTTTGGGAATATCGTTGGTAGGTATGTCTAAAAGAGCGGTCTCTCTATCTTCTTGGGTAAAAAAACTGTCTTCTTTTGTTTTATCTGAGATATCGATATCAATGTTGTCAGGTAGTACATCGTCTGAATCTAAACTTAGTATGGCATCAAAATCAATCTCATGTTTAGGTTTGACATACTTTGGGCGTTGTGATTCATAATCATTGATATTTATTTCCATTGTTTGCGGTGCATTGCTTGCATTGGAAGGTGTAACAAAGAGTTCAAACTCATCGATGATAGCCTGATCTGATGCTGAGATGTTGGCAGAAGCACTCTTTTGAGAAGTGCGCTGTACTATGTCTTCTGCTGGCATTTCGATATAGGTAGTGATGAGTCCTTGTGCTTGTGCATAGTTTTCTGCTTGTAAAACAGCAATGATTTTTTGTATTTTCTCATCTGTTTTAAGAAGGGCAAGTTTCAAGATTTGTAGTTGAATAGTCTCTATATCAGTGATAGAAATAGCCAAATTAATAATACTTAAACGCTTTTTTGTTTGATTCATTCCAATGTCCAATATGATGATATGGTGTAAAGTATAACCAAAGATTGCTTTACAAT
>JALUYL010000070.1 GCA_027012955.1 Sulfurovum sp. | reverse complement strand
CATATTTAAATCCTTGATGTCCACCTGAAAGTGGTCCTTCAACGATGACGGCATCAGGCAGTTTATCATGTGTCTTTTTCCAACGACGACATAAAATACGCAATGCTTTTGCCGTAGAGACAATGGGCACCAATGCAACATCAGGGTAATCTTTAGTCGCTTCAGGCATGGTAAGTGGGAGTCCTGCACCCGTGATAATAATGTTTGCCCCTGCTTTACACGCATCTTCAACCACACGGTTGTATTCACTCTGGGCATAGAGTACATTCGCAGCCAAAGGTGCATCACCACATATTTCTCTGGCATTGTCAAAGATTTTCTTCAATGCTGGGTATGAGTAAAAGTTAATAGCATCAAGCGGACGTTCTTCTTTTCCTACAGTCTTTTCAACATAAGCTCTATTTTTATAGACACCCGTACCTACTGCAGAGATGACACCAAGTCCACCTTCCTTTGAAACACTACCAGCAAGTTGATCCCATGAGATACCTACACCCATTCCACCTTGAACAATAGGTTTTTCAATCGTATATTTTCCGATTTTAAAAGACTTAAATTCCATTAGACAACCTTCAATTTTGCAAATCTTTTTTTACCTACTTGTATGATGTATTCGCCCATTGTGAGATTGAGTTTATCATCACTAATCTTTTCTTGGTCAATACTTACAGCATTCTGCTTGACATCACGTCTCGCCTGAGAAGTCGAAGGTTCAAGCCCCGCATCAACAAGTGCTTGGCATATCCAGATACCATCTTCCATCTCAAATTCAGCCATATCAGTAGGTAGTTTCTTTGCCTTAAATACAGAGTTAAACTCTTCTTTAGCTAGTGTAGCCAACTCTTCATTATAAAACCTTGTAGTTATCTCTAACGCGAGGTTTTCTTTAGCAGTTTTAGGGTGAACGGTGCGAGATGCTACATCCTCTTTGAGTTGAGCTATTTCATTCAGTGATTTTTCACTCAAAAGTTCATAGTAACGCCACATCAATTCATCTGAAATTGAAAGTAACTTACCGTAAATATTTTTAGGTTCTTCCGTCACGCCAATGTAATTGCCTAAAGATTTAGACATTTTGTTTACACCATCAAGCCCTTCCAAAATAGGCATCATAAGTACAGCTTGCTGTTTTTTTATCTCATAGGCTTTTTGTAACTGTCTTCCCATAAGGAGGTTAAACTTTTGATCCGTTCCCCCTATCTCAATATCTGAGCGTAAGTGTACAGAATCATACCCCTGAAGTAAAGGGTACATAAATTCACTGACAGCAATAGGCGTATTAGATGCATATCGCTTAGAGAAGTCATCACGCTCTAGCATTCTTGCCACTGTCAGGTTTGATGCCAATTGCAACATACCATCAGCACCAAGTTTTTCCAACCAGTCGTTATTGTAGACAATAGTAGTTTTACTCTCATCAAGGATTTTAAATGCCTGTTCAGTATAAGAAGTAATATTTTTAACGATATCTTCTTTGGTAAGCACCTTACGTGTTGCACTTTTCCCTGTAGGGTCACCTATCATCGCTGTAAAATCACCGATAAGAAACTGTACACGCCCACCAAATTTTTGAAATGTTGCCAATTTTTGCAAAAGTACTGTATGTCCAAGGTGTAAATCAGGTGCCGTAGGGTCAAAACCTGCTTTTACAGTATAGGTAGTACCGTCCTCATAATACTTTGTCACAAGCTTCTCAATGCGCTCAATATCTATGATTTCTGCTGTACCTCTACCTATCTCTTCTAATGCCACGTTTACCATATTTTTACTGTCCCCTGTTATTTATTGTATGCGTCATCTAAGCTGATGATTTCCATCAGTTTAAATTTTTGTCCTATTTTATCTGCCAATATTTGCTTCTTGGCTTCACTACTCTCTACTTCTATCTGACAGAACTCTGCTTGTTCTGAGTGCCTGATACCAAGTTCTATACTTAAAACATTGAGATTAAGCTCAGAAAGTTTTGTGAGTAAATCTGCCAAAATCCCTTTTTTATTTTGAAGACTGATTGTAAGTCTAAATCTGGAGAGTTTTGATCCACTCCATCCCACATAAATCATCGGCTCATTCTCTAAAATTTTAGCATAGGCTTTTTTACACAACTTATGGTGTATAATAGCCTTACTACCCTTATAAAAGGCAACAATCTGGTCACCAACTTTAGGATGACAACAATAATCAAACTCTACGCCATCCAAAGGTTTGTTTGTAAAGAATGTGAAATGTTCCAAGGCTTTTATATTTGGCTTTTTATACCCTTTTTTAAGGAGTTCCCAAAAGCGCACTTCTTTAGTTCCCATATAGTCAGCGACTTGATGGATTACCTCTTTATAATAATCCACTTGTAATGGTAATTTATATAAACTGTCTTGCAAGTCAAGCTTTTCTATTAAGCTCTGTACATCACTACTTTCTTGCTTAAAAAGTGTTGCCAAAATATTATAGGCACTCAAAGTATCTGACTCTTTAATGCGTGCTCGACATGCAGACCGTATACCATCCTGTGCTTTAGATGTTTTTACTGTATCAAGCCAAGAACAGTGCAAGTGTACTTTATCATCTTTAATGATTTTAACAATGTCACCATTTTTAAGTACTGTAAGCAACGAGCTGTTATGTTTGTTTACTAAAGCATCCATCGCATTACTTCCCACTTCTGAGTGAATCGCATAGGCAAAATCTAGTGCCGTTGAGCCTTTAGGAAGTGTGTAGTAGTCCCCTTTAGGTGAGAAGACTGTAATATCTTCAGAAAAAAGATCAGACTTTGCTAGTTCATAAAACTCTTCTACCGATTCATTTTGGTAATGCAAAGATTCAAGCCATTCTAGATTGACACTGTCACCACCACCTTTGTATTTCCAATGTGCCGCAACACCATACTCAGCGAGTCTATGCATCTCTTCTGTACGAATTTGCGCTTCTAAAATACCTTCTTCACTAAAGAGCGTAGTATGGATAGTCTTATATCCATTCTCTTTAGGTACAGCGACATAGTCTTTAAAACGAGAGATAAGTGGGGTGAAACTAAGGTGCATCAGTCCTAAGACTTTATAACACTCTATAGGCTCATGTACGATGATACGTACAGCAAGCAAGTCTAGCACTTCTTCTATCCCTACACCTTTTCTTTGCATTTTCATGTAAATAGAGTAGTAGTGTTTCACACGTCCGAAGATATCAAATTCATCTTCATCAAAACCATTTTGTACCATAAACTTTTTAATCTTCTGAATGAAAATGTTGAGTTTAAACTGTAGATTTTGTGCATTGTCTTGAATATAGCTGTCTATTATTGCATAATCTTCAGGATAGATATACTGAAAACTCAAATCTTCCAAATGATTTTTTAACCTTGATATACCTAACCTATGAGCAATAGGCGCATAAACAACCAAAGTCTCTTCTGCAATGCGTCTTTGTTTTTCAGCTTTTAGCGCATCTAGTGTTAACATGTTGTGTAGTCTATCGCACAATTTTATTACCAATACACGTACATCTTTTATAGAGGCAATCAACATTTTTCTAAATGTCAAAGCAGAATTAATCAATCTTTCATCAGAAGAGGAAGGTGCAAGTTCTTCGTCGCGTATTTCAACGATTTTTGTTAAGCCTTCTACCAAATGTGCCACATCATGACCAAAGGCTGATTCTAGTTCTTCTATCGTAAAACTGGTATCTTCGACGACATCATGTAAAAGTGCTGCTTGTACCATAGTTTCATCATTAGATATTTTAGCGGTGATGACTGCTACGAGGATGGGGTGCACGATGTAGGGCTCTCCACTTTTACGTGTTTGCCCATCATGTGCTTTAAGTGCAAGGTCGAGAGCCTTGAGTGTTGTTGCATGCGGAGAAGCTAACTGCTCCCAAAGAAGTACTTTTGCCTCTTCAATGGTATGTATATTTTTAGCTTTGTTTAAAAAGCTTTCCATTAAAAACCTTCCATTAAAAAGACTCCGAGGAGATTAACCTTCTAAAGCTACAGTGATCTTACCTTCAGCTATCTCTTGAAGTGCAATATCTGCAAATTTCATATCTGCTGTATCTATGTCAAGTACTGAGGGTGCTCCATTCGCGATAGCTTCTGCTCTTTTACCTACAGCATTTGCCAAAAGATATTTATCAAAGTCTACTTTTTCTAGTGCTTGTGCTGTTAATTGTTCTGTTCTCATGAGATTCCTTTAGAATTTAAATTAGTATTGTTATTTTACAATAGAACAAAGGCTCATATCGCCCTTGATAATAGCAAGTAAATTACCTTTTTCAAACATGTTACACACTGCGATTGGTAATTTATTTTCTTTTGCCAAAGCAATAGATGTATCATCCATTACTTTAATGTGGTCACTTAAAGCTTGATCATACGTTAAAGTATCAAGTTTTACTGCATTGTCAAACTTGTTAGGATCTTTGTCATACACACCATCAACTTTTGTTGCTTTTATGAGTAATTCTGCTTCTATCTCAGAAGCTCTGAGTGTCGCAGCAGTATCAGTTGTAAAGTAAGGGTTACCTGTACCACCTGCAAAGACAACGACTCTTCCTTTTTCAAGGTGACGTCTTGCACGACGTACGATAAACGCTTCACCTATCTCTTGCATATCGATAGCAGATTGAAGTCTTGCATCAAGCCCACAATACTCACATGCTTCTTGGATAGCCACACCGTTTATCACAGTAGCTAGCATACCCATATAATCACCTGATGTTCTTTTAATAATACCATCAGCAGCAGCGCTCACACCACGAATGATGTTTCCACCACCCACAACGATACCCACTTCGACACCATTGTCTACAAGTTCTTTTATCTCACTGGCAATAAAGTTAAGGATTTTTGTATCAATCCCATACCCTTCTTCACCCGCCAAAGCTTCACCAGAAAATTTTACTAAAACACGTTTAATCACAGATGCACCTTTATATAATTTCGCGATTATATCTAAATGTGATTTAGGAAGGGGTTAAAGCTATATTTTATCACTAAAGAGAATTAGTGTTTTAAACTTTTTATTTTTTCAAAGTAACAAAATATATATGGCTGAAAAATAAGGGCTACCGTTGAGTTGAAGGTGTAGGTGGTTTTTCTTTCTATGAGTCTGTCTTTACTGTCGTAGGTGTAGCTTGTGGTGTATTGCAAGGGGTCTATATTGTTTACGGTACTAGTAAATATTGTGAGTCTTGGATTTAGTGACATTTTTTATTTTAGCGTAGGTTTGCTTTGGGATGGGAGGTGGATACGATTACGTTCACCTCTTATACTTTTAAAAAAATCCCTATCTTATTTCCTTTTGGAACGGGACAATAGACATCTAAATACATTTCCAATTAAAAAGCCAAAAAACACACCGTTGAAAAGAAAAATATATATTCTTTTTTGATTGTTTCTCTCGTCATAGGGTAGAGACTCCCTCACATCATCTCCAAATGTATATTCATTTATTCCATTTGTCCCTACATGGTATAGAATAATTTCCTCATTAATATTAAAATAAATAACATTTTTAATATTCATTTCACATAAACCAATTTGATAAGGACCTTTCCATAATTCTTCATTAGACACATTCTTACAAAGAAACATTAACCCTTCTTTTGTAGTTGGATATCTTTTAATATCTTGATTTAACCTATGGATGCTTTCTTTTAAATCAATTAGTATATATTTGTATAAATCAATACGTGTATCAGATAATTTATATCCAAATAAAAATATGTTTACAGTAACATAAATTATACTTATTATTGTAAATAGGACTATGTACTTTTTCATTTTCTACTTTCTCAATTTCAAAAATTCTTGAAGATAAAGTTTATTGAAGTTTGCACTTTTCATATATATGCTTGAATGTATTGCACCTTTACCTCCTGCAAATATATCTTGATAAAATGTCTTTGCTCTCTCCATACCTCCACCATTAGAATGTAAGTATTCATGGTATAGGTAGTAGTATAGGAAGTATAGGAAGTATAGGAGTCAGGTGATAATGATAACTCATTTCCTACTCCTCTTTATCACTCCATATACTGCTGGTTGTGATAGTCCTAACACTTTAGCAATCATATGCTGAGAATATCCTTGTTCATACGCTTTTACTATTTTATTATTGCGTTCTTTTAAATCTTTGTTATTGGTAAACATTTTTATAAGTTTTTCAATATTTGGCTTCTTATCAACATTGGGTGCTTCTATCAAAGAAGATGCTTTTTTAAGTTCTTGCAGTACAGAAGTATCTATCTTGCTATTGAGCATCACCTGTATAGCTTCATGGTCATTTCCATGGTTTTGTACTATCCATGCATTTTGTAGGCACTCTGGTATCTCTTTTTGTAAAAAATAATGATAAGAACTATAGGGATACTCTTCTAATGTTTTGACCATATTGGCTTTAAGTGGATTTTGTTCTATGTAGAGCATAAGTGTATAGAGGTAAGCCTCATCTGTGACATACCAAGATTTAAAACGCCCTTGCCATAGATGTCCTACTCTTTTATATTTTTTATTAAAGTAGATGGCGTAGTTCATATTAAGTTGCCTCATAAACTTAGAGAGGTTATCAGTTGAAGTTTCTATCAGTAGGTGGTAGTGGTTGGACATTAGACAATAGTTATGCAAGGTAATACCATAACTCTTCATATAAAAGCACATCAGCTCTTCAAAATATTCATAATCGCAAGCCTCTTTAAAGATGACTCTTTGTTCTACCCCTCTATTGATGATATGATAGTACCCTACTATTTCTATACGTGGTCTTCTTGGCATTGTGACTCCTTGGGGAGAGTATAGCGTAGGTTTTATAAAGTTATCGTTATCACCTGACCCTTATGCTTATTTTAGCGTAGGTTGGCTTTGGGGTGAGGAAGGAAATGAGTTATCATTATCACCTGACCCCTAAGCCCGAGTTATTAGTATTATTTCGTATTTACCGTTCGTAAAGAATAAAAGCAAAAAATAGAACAAAAAAAATAAACATACCCCATGTAAGTTTTGAAGTTTTTCCACGGGATTCTTTGGGTGCTGGATACTTAAGAGAAATTGCTTTTATTAAAAAAGGAAACACTAAAAAAAGAGAAAATATCGACATACGCCAATAAGTAGCTGTTAGTGAGAATGCCATCAAAATATCAATGAAACTTCCCAAAAATAATAAAAAATAAAATAAACTGGAATTGAGAAACACTCTAAGTGTTTGCTGTGTACCACTATTTTTATTCTTTTGTATATCCCAAAATAGTGTACTAAGGGTTATAACATATAAAAAAGCCACAAAAGCACTTCTGATACCATTGGAAAAAACTATATCCCTATGTGCTTCTATAGCTTTTAGTTTAATATCCGAAGAATCATCAATATCATACAAATTAAAAGACAAATATGTTTCATAAAGACTATGTCCTAGATAAAATGCCAACTGCATACCTATAATAAAATATAGAGGATTCTTTTTATATCCAAAAATTGGTATTAACACCAAGGGAGCCAATACTGCTGAAAACAAAAAGAGTTCTTGCGTAGACATATTTATTCACACTCCTTGTTGCAGACATCACCAAATAAATCATTTAAAGACTGAAAAGCCATTAAAGCTAATATCGCATTAACTTCTTCCATTGAGTACATATTAGAATATGGCATACCCCTATCCCAATTCCAGTATGTTTTACCAATAGGATATGCAATAGCTGGACCAAGTCCATATCCTGCTGTAGCTAAGTCAAGATACCAATCCAAATCAATAGGACCCATACTGCTGTCAATAAAAGTATTTCCTCCCAATCTATCAGGTCCTGCTGAAGCTATCTTGTAACCAGGATTACCCCACGTATTACTATATCGTATTGCAGTAGGAAGAGTACCATATTGTCGCTCAAACGCTAACATTTCTTGCAGTTTTGCACATTGTTTAGTAGAAAGTGAAGATAACCCCATCGGGTCAAACCCACCCACAGGATCCCCAAGCACATACCCATACAAATTCGAGTCCCCACCACCAAACCCAATAGGATCCTTAGCCGTCCACTTACCAGTGTAAGCATCATAATCCCTATACCCAAATCTCGTCAATTTAGTATCAGAGTCATAAAGCCCACCAGCAAACCCAAACGGCACTTTGAGTGATGGATTAGTATCGGTTAAGATATTTCCAAAGGTATCATACGTTATCTCTTTTACAACCTCTAAGGTGTTGTCGGGGGACAACACCCTACTGATTGCCCTGAGACTACCTACTTGGTCATAATGCAAGTAATACTTCATGTTGTTTGCATCTGTCATAGCTACAGGCATACGCCCATTTGCATACTCAAATCTCTGTTTGAGAGTATCATTACCATCATAAACAGCAAGTAAAGTTGTGAGGTCAGCCCAAAGGTACTTCTCTACCACTACACCATCAATGAGTTTCGCCACTCTTTGGTTGTTTGCATTGTGTTTGTAAGTTATCGTCTTCGTAGGAGTTACAACTTCTAAGAGTTCTCCCAAAGTTCCATAGGTGTATGTTGTAGTGCCTTGTGGCGTAGTCTTTTCTGTTAAGTAGCCATCGTCATCGTAGA
>JALUYL010000069.1 GCA_027012955.1 Sulfurovum sp. | reverse complement strand
GTTTGTTCTTGTAGTGTTGTTTTTTTTTGGTAGATAATTATAACATTTATGAGGGTTTAAGGGCTTTTTTGAAATTCAATTTAGCTTAAATTGTGGGTTGTCTTTGGGAATCTGCAAGTGGCTCATTAGTTTGGAATTCATTTTGAATTAATGGTGTTGTAAGGGTACGACACCCTACGCAAACTCATTTTAGCACTGTAGGGTGTTGTCCCCTGACAACACCAATATAAATAACAGTAAATTATAATCATCTTTTGGATATAATCTCACGATAATATAACACAGGCAGACGCCTCTAAACGAAGGTATTATCGACTATGGATTACAAAGACACACTTCTCCTTCCAAAAACTGACTTCCCGATGCGTGGAAATCTTCCAACAAATGAACCTAAAAAGTATCATGCATGGTATGATGCAGATATTTATGAGCAGATGAAAAATAAAAGAGCTGATGCAGAAATGTTTACGCTTCATGATGGCCCTCCGTATGCCAACGGTGACATTCACATCGGTCATGCTCTTAACAAGACACTCAAAGACATCATCTTAAAATACAACTACTTTCAAGGTAAAGCTGTACGTATGACGCCAGGTTGGGACTGTCATGGTCTGCCAATCGAGCAAAAAGTAGAAGAGAAACTTGGTAAAAGCAAAAAAGAGGCGATGCCAACTGAAAAGTTTAGAGAGCTTTGTCGTGCACATGCAGCAAAATTTGTGGACATCCAAAGAGATGGCTTTAAGCAACTGGGTATCATCGCTGATTGGGAAAACCCTTATGTAACGATGGACTTTAAATTTGAAGCAAACATCTACCGTACACTTTGTGAAGTGGCTCAAAAGGGGCTGCTTGTAGAGCGTCATAAACCTATCTTTTGGTCATGGGCAGCACGTACAGCGCTTGCAGATGCAGAAGTAGAGTATGAAGATAAAGAAGATTACTCTATCTATGTACACTTCGAGTTAAGCGATGCAGCCAAAGAGCAGATAGGTGTAGAGGGTAAAGCTGGACTTGTTATCTGGACAACAACGCCGTGGACACTTCCTGCAAACACAGGTATCTCTCTTAACCCTGAAGAGATGTATGTACTTACAGATGATGGACACATTGTGGCTGAAGTACGTTACGATGCGATGATAGAAGAGGGTGTGGTAAGCGGACATGCTTCACGTAAGATAGCTTCAACTGAGCTAGAAGGCTTACTTGCCATTAACCCACTTAATGGGCGTACATCTAAGGTAGTCTTAGGTGAACATGTCATGATGGACGGTGGTACAGGTGCAGTACATACTGCCCCAGGACATGGTGAAGATGACTACAAAGTAGGGCTCAAGTATGGCTTAGATGTCGTTATGCCTGTAGATGAAAGAGGATGTTATGATGAGTCAGTCAAAGGACTTAACCTGCTTCCTAACCCCGATGAGTTTGTAGGTATGCACATCTTTAAAGCCAATGAGCCTATTTTGGAGCTTCTTGGTGATAACCTCTTAAAACAAAGTAAGTTTACCCACTCGTACCCACACTGTTGGAGAACGAAAAAGCCACTTATCTATAGAGCAACAAATCAGTGGTTTATCTCTATTGACGATAAGCCAGAGGGTTCTAACGATACACTTAGAGAGTCTGCACTGGGTGCGATAGAAGATGTAAACTTCTACCCAGCGAGCTCTAAAAATAGACTCAAGCCTATGATAGAGGGAAGACCTGACTGGTGTATCTCTCGTCAACGTTCTTGGGGTGTGCCGATAGCATTCTTTAGAATCAAAAGTACGAAAGAAGTCATCTTTGATGATGATGTGTTAGAGCACATCGCAGCACTCTTTGATGTACATGGCGCAGATGCTTGGTACTCTATGAGCAATGCAGAGTTATTGCCAGCAGGGTCAAAATACAACCCTGATGATTTGGAAAAAATCTCTGATATCTTAGATGTATGGTTTGACTCAGGTTCGACATGGAACTCAGTGCTTAGTAGCGGTAACTATGATGCAGGGGAATACCCAGCGTCACTTTACATAGAAGGTTCTGACCAGCATAGAGGTTGGTTCCAGTCTTCATTGTTACTCTCTTCAGCAGTGAACCAAGTCTCTCCATACAAAACACTCATCACACACGGGTTTACCGTAGATGAGAAGGGTGAGAAGATGTCTAAGTCTAAGGGTAACGTAGTTGCTCCAGATAAGGTCATCAAGCAGTATGGCTCTGAGATACTACGTCTATGGGTAGCACTTAGTAACTACCAGACAGACTTGAAAATATCTGATGGTATTTTGAAGCAAACTGCAGAGCAGTACAGAAAGATACGTAATACCTTTAGATTTTTACTTGCAAACGTAGATGACTTAGAAGTGTATGTTGAAGTAGACGCCTATGGTGAACTAGACAGATGGATACTTATAAAAGCTAGAGAGGTATTTGCTTCAGTGAAAGCTAGCTTTGATGCCTATGATTTCTTAGGTGGATTTGCCACACTGAATCACTTCATTACCAATGAGCTTTCTGGTATCTATATGGACATTACCAAAGACAGACTCTATTGTGAAGATAAAAATGATCCAATAAGACGTGCAACACAGTCTGCTATGGCGCACATCTCTAAAGCGATGCTTGGGCTTGTAGCACCTGTACTTACATATACAGCAGATGAAATACTCGAATATGCTCCAGCACTCTTTAAAGATGGTATGAAAAATGTCTTTGACTTAGTCTATGTAGAAGTACCAGAAGTAGAGGCAAGTTTTGATGATGCAGTACTTTTGGAAGCAAGAGTAAAATTCTCAGAAGCGGTTGATAAACTCAAAAAAGAGAAACTCATGAAGTCTACACTTGAAGTGGAAATAGCAGGAGATATGAGTATCTTCGCTATCAGTGACAGTAAAGATTTAGAAGACTGGTTTGTAGTATCGGCTATGAAAGCAAGTTCTGAGGGTGAGCAAGTGGCTACCTTTGAACTAGAAGGCAAAACATTTACTGTACACAAAGCAACGGCAGCAAAATGTCCTAGATGTTGGAGATTTACTTCGATTTCAGAAGATTGTGCCTGTGAACGCTGTGCCAAAGTGGTAGGTGCGTAATGTTTGATATGACTCAACCTATACAGATGGAAGTGATTGTCGGTTCGATTGTTTTCATTTTTGGATTGGTAGGTGTTGGGTTGGCTGTAGTGGCGTATTATAAGAAGAAACAAGATAGACAAGGATAATATTTGATTACTTTAAAAGAAGCATTAACAAAATCTAACGAAGAGATGGAAGCACTAAGACGCGAACTTGAAACAAAAGCAAAAGCGTCTGGTCTTAACGCTTATGTAGGTTTTGAGAGTTCTGGTGAGGGTGTGCCCATACTCATTAAAGACAACATTCAAGTCAAAGATTGGTCTGTGACAGCAGGGTCTAAAATCCTTCAAGGGTATATCGCTCCGTATGAAGCGACAGTCATTACTAACCTTAAGTCTAAAGGCATGATGGCATTTGGTCGTGCAAATATGGATGAGTTTGCGATGGGTTCAACAACGGAAAGTTCTTGTTATGGTGCAACCATCAACCCACATGGTGACAACAGAGTACCAGGTGGAAGTTCAGGTGGATCTGCTGCGGCAGTTGCTGGTGGCATTGCTATCGCAGCACTTGGATCAGATACGGGTGGGTCTATCCGTCAGCCTGCAGCGTACTGTGGTGTGGTAGGTATGAAACCTACCTATGGACGCGTATCTCGTTTTGGTTTGGGTGCATATGCATCAAGTCTTGACCAAATAGGCCCCATCGCTCAAAATGTAGAAGATGCTGCTATTTTGTATGATGCCATTAAAGGGCATGATGACAAAGACTCAACGTCAGCAGACTTTGAGATAGAAGACATTGCTAATAATCTTAACCCAGATGTGAAACTCACTATTGCAGTCATTGACTCTTATGTAGAGGCTGCAGATACAGATGTGCAAAAAGCATTTTTTGATACGGTGGCTAAGTTAGAAGCCGCGGGACATACCATCGTACGTAAAGAGCTAAGTAATACTAAGTATGACATTGCAACCTACTATGTACTTGCGACTGCAGAAGCAGCGACAAACTTGGCACGTTATGATGGTGTGCGTTATGGAACAAGAGCTGAGTCTAAGAGCACAGAAGAGCTTTTCTTTAACACACGAAGCGAAGGTTTTGGTGAAGAGGTGAAAAGACGTATCATGCTTGGTAACTTTGTACTCTCTTCAGGATATTATGATGCATACTATGTCAAAGCACAGAAAGTAAGACACCTCATACGTGATGAGTTTAACGCTATCTTTGAGGTGGCTGATCTTATCTTGTCTCCTGTGGCTCCATCTGTTGCACCTAAGATAGGTGAGAGCGAAGACCCACTTGAGATGTACAAGTCAGATATGTACACGCTTGGTGTGAACTTGGCTGGATTTCCTGGTATCTCTGTACCTGTTGCTAAAAATGATGAAGGTATGCCAGTTGGACTCCAACTTATTGCTAAGGCATTTAACGAAAAAGTACTTTTTGATGGCGCTGCTAGCCTCGAAAAAGCTGTAAATTACAAGTGAGTCTGAGGTGATAGCCGAAGCTTTAGTGAGATGAATTAATCAAGAGCTTTGCTCGTGATTAAGAAGAAAATAAATAAAAACCCTAAAGGACTAAAATATGAACATTAAAAAAAGAGCACTAACATTTGAAGATGTACTACTTGTACCACAACATTCAACTGTCCTTCCAAAAGAAGTTAGCATTAGCACACAACTGACACGTAGAGTAAGCCTTAACATACCTATCGTTTCTGCGGCGATGGATACAGTCACTGAGTTTAAAGCAGCTATCGCTATGGCTAGACTTGGGGGAATTGGTGTTATTCATAAAAATATGGATATCGCTACACAAGCATTTCAAGTCACAAAAGTGAAGAAGTCAACTTCTGGGATTATCATCGACCCTATTTTTATAGGACCTGATGCGACTGTGGGTGAGGCAGATACACTTATGGGTGAGTATCATATTTCAGGTGTTCCTGTAGTAGATGCTGATCAAACACTTATAGGTATTATTACAAATCGTGATATGCGTTTTATCTCTGATATGACTCTAAAAGTATCAGAAGTAATGACAGCTGCACCACTCGTAACGGGTAAAGAGGGTACTACTCTTGAAGAAGCAGCGAAAGAGATGCAAAAACACAAGATAGAGAAACTTCCTATCGTTAATGATAATGATAAACTCATGGGGCTCATCACCATTAAAGACATCGAGAAAAAAGAGAAACATCCTAATGCAAACAAAGATGAGCATGGACGTTTAAGAGTGGCTGCGGCTATCGGTGTAGGGCAACTTGACCGTGCTAAAGCGCTTGTAGAAGCAGGTGTTGATGTGATTGTACTTGACTCAGCACATGGGCATTCTCAAGGTATCATCGATACGGTAAAACTCATCAAAAAAGAGCTTGATGTAGATGTTATTGCAGGGAACATTGCAACTGCAGCTGCGGCACTTGACCTCATAGAAGCTGGTGCAGATGGTGTAAAAGTAGGTATCGGGCCTGGTTCTATCTGTACGACTCGTATCGTTGCAGGGGTAGGTGTACCTCAGATTTCAGCTATCGATGAAGTGGCACAAGTAGCGAATAAAGCAGGAGTACCTGTGATAGCTGATGGTGGTATCAAATACTCTGGTGATGTGGCAAAAGCATTGGCTGTTGGTGGTAGCTGTGTAATGTTAGGTTCTGCTCTTGCAGGAACATACGAAGCACCAGGAGAGATGATACTCTTTAACGGACGTCAGTTCAAAGAGTACAGAGGAATGGGAAGTATCGGTGCGATGACCAAAGGAAGTACAGACCGTTACTTCCAAGAAGGAACAGCAGCAGATAAACTAGTACCTGAAGGAATAGAAGGGCGTGTACCTTACCGTGGTAAAATAGCAGATGTTGTACACCAAATGATAGGTGGACTTCGTTCATCTATGGGTTACTGTGGTTCTGAGAGTATCAAAGTATTCTGGGAAAAAGCAGAATTTGTAGAGATTACCTCTGCAGGGCTTAAAGAGAGTCATGTGCATGATGTGACTATTACTAAAGAGAGTCCTAATTATCATGGATAATCTGTAGGGTGCGTTTGCTAACGCACCAATGGGACAATTTGCATATAGATAAACTTTCGCCGAAAGGCTTAATAAAATGAATAAACTTTTAAAGGTGCTGTAGCAACAGCACCCTACAATTCTTCCTGAAAAAAATCACAAATATTTACATCTAAAACTTTTGCAATTTTATGTAGTTGTGTAATATTGAAATGGCGTTTATTTTTGTAAACTTCTGCTGAACTAAGTAAACTAGGAGATTTATTTCCTATTTCTAAAGATAATTCTAATTGACTGAAGTTCGCCTTTTTTCTAAGACATGCGACATTTTTCCCTATATGTATATGTAATGCGTCACTACTTAAATTATTTAACTTTTTATTCATAATATCCTACACTATAATCGTAGTGTAAGTATGACTGTGTGATAATATTTTATCAAACTACAGTTGTAGTCTAAATAGGGAAATGCGATGAAGAATATAGTAAGTTTTGGAGTTAGTATAGCGCTATTGATTTTGGCAGGAGTAAGTTTAAGTGGTTGTGCTGGTGATTATGCACCAGTACAAATAGGAAATAATGTATATACGTTACAAAGAATGACAAGAATGACGACTTATCATGATGCTTTAGAGCATTGTAAGAGTATGGGATTAGCAATGAAAGTTTTAAATGAAAGAAAAAATAATAAAAATAAAGAGGATGACCTTTACAATACAATTATAGATTATAAATGTCTTAATACAAATAGTCAAGAGTATAAAGGATATACAAAATATGAAGTTGATTCAGCGGTATCTATCAAAGTAGATAAAAAGATTAAGCATGAATAGGGTTCAGATACCTGAGATATATGGTTCTCTTTGTAGACAACATAACATTACTGTCCATGAATCTATGGAAATATTTAATTATATGAGAGATTTTAAAGAGAATTTTTTTCAAAATCTTAATGAGCTTAATAACTACATCACGAAGAATGAAGAATGGGAATATTATCCGACAATTCGTTCTTTGAATACCCATGGAATTCATAAAGACATTCCAGGTATACAACCTGAATACTATAAAATAGTATGTAGAGAATTAAAAATTAATGGTGGGACAGGTAAACCGTTAGATAACTATAAGGCTTATTGATGAAATTTGGGAATAAAAAATGAAGAAAATAATAGGGTTATTTTTTATACTAGGAATGCTTCTCTATGCAAATATTGTAGATGATGGTGTAGAAGCTATTAAAAATGGAGATTACGCAAAAGGTATTAAAATCCTTTCTATAGCTTGTGAGAGTGGACATGCCGATGGCTGTTCTAGGCTTGCTATTTTGTATGGTGCAGGAGAGGGAGTAAAACAAGACTTCGATAAAGAGGCTCAACTTTTTAAAAAAGCTTGTGATGATGGTGATAATATTGGATGTTATGGTCTTGGGAATATATATTCTGAAGGTATAGTTGTAGAAAAGGACTACATTAAATCAATCCAGCTATTTGAGAGAGCTTGTGATGGTGGTCTTGCTATTGTATGTTGTAACCTTGGGGTTTCGTATTATGGTGGTTTAGGCGTGAAACAGGATTATTTTAAAGCAGTAGAGTTTTATGCTAAGGCTTGTGATGGTGGGGATGCTATAGGATGTGATAACCTTGGGAATATGTACAAGGAAGGGAAAGGTGTGAAGCAGGACTACTCTAAGGCGATAGAGTTGTTTAGTAAGGCTTGTGATGCTGGAGGCACTGGGGGATGTACTAACCTTGGGGTTTGGTATTCTAATGGTGAAGGTGTGAAGCAGGATTATTCTAGGGCGGTAGAGTTATTTGGTAAGGCTTGTGATGCTGGTAGTGCTGAGGGATGTCTTAACCTTGGTGTATCGTATGCTTATGGGACAGGAGTAAATCAAGATAAAGATAAAGCAAAATACTTATTTTCTAAAGTTTGTGAACAAGGCTTAGAAAATGGGTGTGAGTATTATAAGACTATTACTGAGGAGGATGAAGAATATTTATTAAAGTCAATTAATCATTCATGGGCGAGGTACCTTGTTGGAATACTTGCTCTGTTAATCTTATCAGCATATCTTTTCTCTAAAAAGAATGAAAAAATTAAAAATATATTAACCGGAATAATTATTATACCATTGATGGTCATATATTGGTATATTGATGTAAGTAAAAATGGAGGAGAGTTGTTCGCGACATGGTGGAAAGCATTTAAATTATCATTTTTTGGTTTTTAGAATAGATGAGCGTGTAAATAATTCTGTGTCAATTAAATAAAATATTGAATTTCTCTCAGTAGCATATATAGTATACAAATTCATATACTGATATAAAGTATCACAGCTGGAGCTGTGATACTAGTCAAAGGTGCTGTAGCAACAGCACCCTACAATGCTTCTTGAAAAAATTACAAATGTCTGCATAATCCAATAATCAAACTTCAATAATCAAATTATGTTATAATATTTCCAATACAAATAGAAGGATGTTCTATGACTGCACCTAAAGAAGAAGCCAAGAAAATTATAGATGCTTTGCCTGAAGATTCAACATATGAAGAGATAGTGAGAGAGTTAGCCTTTGATACAATGATACAGCGAGGGCTGAATGATGTTGATGTTGGTAAAGTGATTTCAAATAAAGAGATGGAAAATGATATAGCTCAATAATCAAATTATGTTATAATATTTTAAATGCAAATAAAAAGGAGTATCTATGTCAAAACAAGAACTGATTGATGCTTTGATGGATTTGGAAGAAAATGAACGTTTAGAAATTTCTGAAATGTTGTCCCAAACAGTAAATCCTATGTCTAAAGAGATAGAACAGGCATGGATAGAAGAGTGCGAGAGACGTTACCAAGCTATACAAGATGGTACGATGAAAACAGTAAGTTATGAAGAAGTATTTGGTAAATGAAAATTGTTTTTTCGCTAGTGGCTCATATAGAGCTAGAGGAAACAGCACTTTATTATGAATCAGAAAAAGAAGGCTTAGGTGAGCTATTTAAAACGATTGCTATAGAGGCTATTGGTAAATTAGAAATATTCCCCGAACTTTATATGCAAATATCTCCAAATGTACGTCGAATAGTGTTATCAAAATTTCCTTACAATATTTTTTACAACTACAAAGAAGAGGTTATTACAATAATATCAATAGCTCATCAACATAAAAAGCCAATCTATATATAAAAAGGAAAAACAATGCATGAACAAACAATAGCAATACACGCAGGATATGATAAAGACAGTATGGGGACTATGGCTGTTCCTATTTATCAAACGACAGCGTATGAGTTTAGAGATACGGAACATGCGGCAAACCTCTTTGCACTCAAAGAACTTGGGAATATCTATACACGGCTTATGAATCCTACTTCAGATGTGTTTGAAAAGCGTTTTGCTGCACTTGAAGGTGGATTGGCAGGGATTGCTACTGCATCTGGAATGGCGGCAATCTTTTATGCCATTGCCAATGTGGCTGAAGCTGGAGATAACATCATCGTGGCAAAACAAGTGTATGGTGGGACTACTACGCTGACTGGGCATACCATTAAACGTTTTGGTATTGAGACACGTTACTTTGATGTGCGAAACCCCTCTGAGATAGAAGCATTGGTAGATGATAAAACAAAGATCATCCTTTTTGAAAGTATCACAAATCCTAGCATTGATGTAGCCGATTTTGATGCGATTGTGGCTATTGCTAACAAGCATAACATCTTGACCTGTGTAGATAATACTGTGGGTACACCAATACTTTGTAAACCGTTTAGCCATGGAGTGGACTTGACTGTGCATAGTACGAGTAAATACACGACAGGGCAAGGGATTGCGCTTGGTGGTATGATGATAGAGCGTAATGACTTGGTAGAGAAGATAAAAGGCAACCCACGTTACGCACACTTTAACGAGCCAGATGAAAGTTATCATGGGCTTGTGTATAGTGATTTACCTTTGCCACTCTTTACACTTAGAGTAAGACTATCACTCATGCGTGACTTGGGTGCTACACCTGCACCGTTTAACTCTTGGCTGAATATACAAGGTTTAGAGACTTTACCTTTACGAATGAAGCAACATTCTTCATCGGCTCTTAGCATCGCAGAGTTTTTAGAAGCACATCCTAAAGTGAGTAAAGTAAACTATCCAGGGTTGAAATCTGATGCCAATTATGAATTAGGACAAAAGTACTTCAAAGGTGGACACTCAGGACTACTCTCTTTTGAGGTAGCAGATAAAGAGACAGCACAGAAAATAGCTGATGGTACAGATATATTTGCAGTAGTAGTAAACATAGGTGATTCTAAGTCTATTATCACGCATCCTGCAAGTACTACACACCAACAGCTTTCAGACAAAGAGCTTGTAGAAGCTGGCATTCCTGCAGGACTTGTACGTCTTTCTGTTGGGCTTGAAGATACACAAGATTTGATAGAGGATTTGAAAAGAGCTTTGGGGTAAAATCGTAGGTCGGGGTGTCCTCTCCCCGACATCACTTTGCATGCAAATATATTATGATTTTCAACTTCATGTCGGGGAGAGGACACCCCGACCTACAAAACAAAGCACAAATACGATAAAATATTATCAATAAATTTAAGCACAAAAGCAGTCTATGAAAATCGAAACCAAAACAGCCCATTTTAGCTCCCCTTTGTACCTAGAAAGTGGGCGTATTTTAGAGCCTTATGAGATAGCGTATGAGACCTATGGTGCGTTAAATGAGGACAAGTCTAATGTTATTTTAGTCTGTCATGCGCTTTCTGGTTCTCATCATGCTGCTGGTGTGTATGAAGGTGAGCGTAAAGCTGGTTGGTGGGATGGGCTCATCGGTGAGGGTAAAGCCTTAGATACGAATAAATATTTTATCATCTCTACAAATGTTGTAGGCTCTTGTTTTGGTACTACGGGACCCATGAGTAATAACTATATGACACAAGCACCTTACAGACTTAAATTCCCAGTCGTAACCATCAAAGACATGATACGTGCGCAAATGCATTTACTCTCTGATCTTGGCATTCACCATGTACGGGCTGTAGTGGGTGGTTCTATGGGTGGTATGCAGGCACTTCAATTTGCTGTAGATTATCCTAACTTTGCAGATGACATCATCTCTTTGGCAGCCACGTATGCCACACGTCCTTGGACGATAGCCTTTAACAAAGTAGCTGTAGAAGCTATACGTAGAGACCCACGTTTTAAGCATGGGAACTATGAGAAAGATGACTTTAAAGAAGAGGGCTTAGATGGACTAGCTATAGGACGCATCGCAGGGCACATCTCTTACCTTTCTCCTGATTCGATGGATGATAAGTTTGGACGTAACTATGTAAACAATGATGGTCTTTTTGAACTCTTTGGACGTTATGAAGTAGAGCGTTATATGGAGTATAATACGAACAATTTCTCACGTATTTTTGACCCACTCTCTTACCTTTATATAGTCAAAGCAATTAATACGTTTAACTTGAGCCGTGGATATGACTCTTTACATGATGCTATTAGTCGCATAAAAGCCAATGTGCATCTCATAAGCTTTTCTTCGGACTATCTGTTCTTTCCTTCGGAAATGGAGCACATCGCTAAGATGATGGAACGTAATGGGCAGAAACATACGTACTTGGAAGTAGAGAGTGACTATGGGCATGATGCCTTTTTGGTAGAGTTAGATAAATTTGAAGAAAATATAAAAGAGGTACTGAAATGAAAGCACAAAGTTTTGAAGAAAAATTAGAACACTCAAAAGAGCTACTTGAAAAACTTATGAATCCTGAGATAACACTCGAAGAGTCAGTGAAGCTTTATGAAGAGGGTTTAAAGAACATTAAAGAAGCACAAACACTGATAGAAGATGCAAAAACGAAGATAACAATCATCGAGCAAGCCAATCAAAATGTGGAGAGTGACTAATGTCGAAACAGCTAGTCGTCGCAGCACTTCAGTTACCAACACTTGGTATGAATGCAACACGACTAGAGTTTTACCTCAAAAAAGCACATGAACGTGGAGCAGATGTGATGCTTCTTGGTGAGTATGTGTTGAACCACTTTTTTAAAGAGTTTGCAACGATGGCACCAAATATGGTGAAAGCACAAACGACTAAGCATCTTGAACTACTTAAAAATCTTTCTATCAAATATGACATTGTTTTTGTGGCACCTATTATCATTACTAAAAAAGATGGGTATTATAAAACCATTGTGAAGATTACACCTAAAAATACGCGTTATTATGAACAGCAGATTTTACTTCCTTATACACATTGGAATGAGAAGAAGTTTTTTTCCAATAAAGTAGTACCTTTGAAAGATGCAATGACATTTACTATGAAAGGTTTTAAAGTAATGGTAATGGCAGGTTTTGAGCTGCATTTTGACCCTTTTTGGGAGCAAGTGGCACGTAAAAAAGTAGATTTGGTTTTACTCCCTACGGCTTCTACTTTTGGCTCTCATAACAGATGGAGAGAGATCATTAAAACCAAAGCCTTCTTACATGGATGTTATGTACTCCGTGCCAATAGACTGGGTGAGTACAGTGATGATGAAGTGAAGTGGAAATTTTATGGTGATACGATGCTTGTCTCACCTGAAGGCGAAGTAGAGATGATGCTTGAAGATAAAGAATCTATGCTTGTAGAAGTGATAGACAAAGCTGAGGTTACAGAACATCGTAAAGCATGGGGATTTGAGAGAGAATTAAAATTAAGAGAAGACGTGATATAAACCCTAAGCTTTAACTCAAAGGCTAAAGGCTTACTAGGTGTCATGATGCTATTATATAAAAATTGAAAGGATATGTCAAGTGCAAGATAAAGTCAAGTGTAGATTTATAACAAGTATACGTTTAGAAAATTATGATAACTTTAATGCATATAAACAAAACCTTTTACAAAGTGAGAAACATTATATATTACTTTCTGTTTTTGAAGTTTCTTTGCGAAATTCTATAGATGATTATTTTAAAAAGAAAATCTCTCTTGATTGGCTTTCTAGTGATTATTTGCATGGTGATACTAAAAAAAGAGTGCAAGAGGCAAAAAATAAAATATTAGGTCGAAGAGAAATAGTGACGTATGATAAAGTCATTGCTGAATTATCATTTGGATTTTGGACTTCACTTTTTAGAAAATCATATTCTAATTTGATAAGAATACAAGACATAAATAAAATTTTCCCTAATATGCCAAGAAAACAAATTAAATTTATTAATCGTAATGTCTTGGATAAAAAATTAAATCATATCCGAAAGTTTAGAAATAGAGTATTTCATTATGAAAGAATTATAAATAAATCCGAATACATAAGTATTGAGACTGATATATTGACACTATTAGAATATTTTGATAGTGAAATAAGTAATTTTGCTCAAGCTTTAATATATGATAAAAATAAGGACACAGTATGACACAAAATGAATACTTTAATAGACAGATACAACTATGGGGTTCTAGCGTTCAACAGAATTTGGAAAAAAAGAAAATCGCTATTATCGGTTCGGGTGGACTTGGCTGTACGCTTGCTATGGCACTGGGGACTTCAGGTATAGGTGAGATACATATGGTTGACTTTGATACGGTCTCTTCTCATAACATTCACAGACAGATAGCCTTTACTCTGAATGATGAAGGCAAAAATAAAGCCAAAGCTGTATGTGCACTTGTGGAGTCGAAAAATCCTTTTGTCAAAGCAGTGGCTTTTGATATGCGTTTTGAAGATTTTCAAGAGATGTGTAACAGCTATGACCTCATACTTGATGCTACCGATAACCTACCTGTACGTGGAGAGATAGACAAACATGCCAAAGCAACAAACACGCCATGGGTATATGCTTCTGTAGAAGAGTTCAACGGACAAGTCTGTTTCTTTGATGAGGCAAACTTTCAAGTCTTTAATATCTCAGATCATAAACCCGGTGGAATTACTGCACCTATTGTGATGCATATTGGGTCATTGCAAGCAAACTTGGCATTGAGATATTTAGCAGGCTTGCCCGTGAAGAAAGATAAGTTGTATTATCTCTATTTTGATGATGAAGGTGAACTTATTACTCAGAAATTTGGAATGCCAAAAGCCTAATAGTGTTACAATATTAAAAATTGAGGAGAAGACTATGAAATTAAAATTATTTTTAATAGGTGTCGCATTGTTACTTTTAACTGCATGTACGCAAGAGACACAAAACAGCTTGAGCCGTTCACTTCAAAACTGGACAGGAACTAATGGAGTGCTTGATATCTATGCAGGAGATAAACTTGTACATAAATTTATCAACATCGATAAGTTATCAACAGCAAAAGGTACAACGGATGGTGGAGCAAGACCATATAGATATGGCTATGGGATTGATGATTTAAATTTAAATGGTAAAAAAGACAAGGGGGAGAAAAAAGTCTATTTTGAATTTTCAGACTACTCAACATCTTACATCTTCTATGAAAGAAATACAAACTAAAGGGAACAAAACATGAAATTTATAGAAACAAAAGAGGCACCAGCAGCGATAGGACCATACTCACAGGCGATAGAAGCAAATGGATTTATCTATACCTCTGGACAGATTGCATTAAAACCAGATGGTACGATGGAGACAAGAGATGTTGAACATCAAACACACCAAGTGATGAAAAACCTTTTTTATGTACTAGAAGCTGCGGGTGCACACTTTAATGATGTGATTAAAACAACTATATATTTGGCAGATATGGACGACTTTACTACAGTCAATAATGTGTACGCACATTACTTTTGTGCACACAAGCCGGCACGTAGTACGATAGCTGTAAAAACTTTACCTAAAAATGCATTGGTTGAGATAGAATGTATAGCACTTGCGGGAGCAGATTATACTTTTTAGACTTATATAGTCAAATAGTATCTATATTTCAAATTAGATTAAAATAGTTTTGGGTATAATCACGAACTTTTTAAAAAACATCGAATAACAAAGGGTTTGCAATGTACGCAATCATTAAAGCAAGTGGTCAACAATTCAAAGTTCAAGAGGGTGATATCATCTGTTTTGACAACATGGGTCTTGATCCAAAATCAGCTGTAGAATTTAAAGAAGTTCTAGCACTAGACAATGGTGACTTAACTGTAGGTACTCCTTTCGTAGAAGGCGCAGTAGTTAAAGGTGAAGTGATCAATGAAGGTAGAGATAAAAAAGTTATCATCTACAAGAAAAGAAGAAGAAAAGATTCAAAACTCAAACGTGGTTTCAGAAGAGACTTTACAAGAGTTAGAATTACTAAAATCGCGTAAATCGCAAATTAATTAAAAGAAGGAGCACAGTATGGCACACAAGAAAGGACAAGGGTCCACTCAGAATAACCGTGATTCAGCTGGACGTCGTTTAGGCGTTAAAAAATTTGGTGGGGAAGCAGTAATTCCTGGTAACATTATCATCAGACAAAGAGGAACTAAAGTTCACCCAGGTAATGGTGTAGGAATGGGTAAAGACCATACTATATTTGCACTTGTTGAAGGTGTAGTTAAATTTGATAACAGAACTTCTACTCAGAAAAAAGTTTCAGTAATACCTGCATAGTCACTCTTTAAAAGCTATCTCTTTAGATAGCTTTTGTTACACTTTTACACTCATTTACAAACTCTCTAGGAGTTTTCTATGAAATAATATCTCCTTTTTCATCAAACTTCAATAAATGTTTACACTGTTTACGACCTAAAAACCATCCTTCATAATAGTCTTTGTCATGGTTAAACCGTGTGTGAGATTTTTTATAATGCCCTTTTGCTGTGATACAGCCATCTACGATACCTTTTTGCATGTTAGTAGATAAATCTTTCCCAAAATAAATTTTTTCATGATAGTATCCACCTTCACTTTCTGGTATACGGCTTGTCGCACATCCTGTAAACATAACTGAGAGAGAAAATGAAAATATGATTGATAGATGTTTTGCTTTAGACATATTCATTCCTTTTAAATTAATAGATGGATTATAGCAATAATTTCCTCAATTTAGATATAATCACGTAATTAATTTATTCTACTCAAAATGTGAGTGGTTTTCATAGAAGTAAAGGTGTAATGAATGTTTGTAGATAGTGTAGAACTTATGGTGAGTTCTGGAAAAGGTGGCGCGGGTTCCATCTCTTTTTGGACAGAGAAATTTGTAGCTAATGGTGGTCCCGATGGTGGAGATGGTGGTCGTGGTGGTGCGGTCTTTTTTAAAGTAGATAACAATACCGATACTCTCTCAGGACTTCGTGGACGCGTGCATATGAAAGCAGAAAATGGTCAGCCAGGAACTGGGAGTAAATGTTACGGACGCAAAGGTCAAGACTTGATTGTTACCGTACCTCCAGGAACTACTGTGGTAGATATGGAGACTGGTGAAGAACTTATGGATTTGCTAACAGAAGGAGAAACAGTACTCTTTTTAGAAGGTGGAAAAGGTGGACTTGGAAACATGCACTTTAAATCTTCAAGTAACCAAAGACCAACCTATGCACAACCTGGGCTTCCTGGAATCAGCAAGCAGATAAGACTTGAGATGAAACTCATAGCCGATGTAGGTCTTGTAGGGTATCCAAATGTAGGAAAGTCTACTCTCATCGCCACACTTTCAAATGCTAGACCACAGGTTGCCAACTATGAGTTTACAACACTCACACCAAAACTAGGTGTGGTGCATATGGGTGATTTTGATTCATTTATGATGGCAGACATCCCTGGTATTATCGAGGGTGCAAGTGATGGAAGAGGGCTTGGATTAGAGTTTTTAAGGCACATTGAGCGTACGAAAACATTACTGCTTATGATTGATGCAGCAAACTATAGAGAGATGAAATACCAGTATGAAACACTGCTTGTTGAACTCACGCGTTATTCTGAGACTTTGGCAACACGTAAACATGCTATAGCCATAACGAAGATAGATTCTCTATCACGAGATGAAGTTAATGCCTTAACAGAAACATTTTTAAAAGATATTGACCTTGAAGCCAATAAAACGCTTAGTCAATATAAGGCAAAAGAAGACTACATCTCCTATGGGTTTGAAAAAGACTTTGGTGTAAAACTTCCTGAAGAGAAGCCACTTTTTGTACTTCCTATTTCTTCTGTAGCACATATAAATACGGAACCTCTACGCTATGCATTAGGTGATTTCATCAAAAGTGTAAAAGAAGAAAACGAGGCTTAGGAGTGAGTATGCAACGGTTAGTCATAAAAGTTGGGTCTCATGTACTCACCCAAGATGGTGCTGTCGCCAGTATGCGTATGTTAGCATTGGTACAACTCATTGCAGAACTCAAAGCTCATAAGTATGAAGTCATTCTTGTGAGCTCGGGTGCTGTGGCTGCTGGCTATACATTGTTACCTTTAGATAGAGGCAATGTAGCCAATAAACAAGCGCTTGCTGCTATCGGTCAACCACTCCTACTTAAGATGTATCAAGAGAAGTTTGAGAAGTTTGGTTTGCTTTGTTCTCAAGTTCTTTTTTCTGCAGATGTATTTGATTCTCCTAAGCATATTAAACATGCAAAAGTAGCTATAGATACATTGTTAGAGAACAATGTTGTGCCTATCATCAATGAAAATGACACCGTGAGTGTAGAAGAGCTTGTATTTGGCGACAATGACAGACTCTCAGCACATGTTGCACACTATTTTGATGCACAGATACTTATCATCCTTTCTGACATAGATGCATTTTATGATAAAGACCCTAACCGATATGATGATGCAAAACGTCGTGCAGTAGTCTCTGAAATTTCACAAGATGAGTTAGAAGCAGAACATACACCCAATAACGAATTTGCCACAGGTGGTATAGTTACAAAACTGCAATCGGCAGATTTTCTTATGAAACATGGTAGAGAGATGTTTCTAGCTTCGGGATTTGAACTTAGTGATGTCAAGGCTTTTCTTGTTGATGGTGAGCATGTGGGTGGAACGTTGTTTAAAAAATAAGTTTGACATTTTACTCTATAAAGTATATACTATTAAATAAAAAGTATATAAAGGAGCTAGGATGACTGCAAAAGTTGAGTATAAAAAAGAGTTGTACTCTTTACCATCCAATGTTGTAGAGACGTTAAAAAATTATGCACAAGAGACACATAAGAAAAAGAGCCATATTGTTGCTGAGGCAATAGCTGACTATATAGACAAAAATAGACGTAAAGAGTTGACACAAGAAGCTAAAAAGATGTTTGGCATTATTAACGCAAATACTCCAGATATTCAAGTAATTAAAGCCAATAGAGATGATATATGATTAGACTTTTTATAGATGCCAATATATTTGTTGATGTAACAGATAGCAGTAGAAAATCTTCAGCAGCTAGTATCGCATTTATGGATAGTATGTTTGACAATATGGATAGGTATAAACTCTATACCTCTTGTGATTTGATAACAACTATATATTATATTACGAGAAAAAAATTAAATAATAGTGGAGCATTACAGCAGATAAAATTAATAAGTAAATTTATCTCTATTATTGAATTTGGAAACAAAGAAGTAGATGAAGCCATAGAACTTATGGAAAGAAACGACAAATACAAAGACTTGGAAGATACCATACAGTATGTGATGGCACGCAAAGAAAAATGTGACTACATCGTCACAAATGATAAAAACTTTGCTTCTGGGGATGTGCCTGTGCTTAGTAGTGAGGAAGCGTTGAGGAGGCTGTCTTTATTGTGAAATACACTGAGTATCTTTGTTTCTCTATCATTAATGCATAGGCAAAATTTTGTAGAGTGGGTAACACTCACCATGTTGGGTAAAATGTATAAGGTTTAATGTTTTCCGTAAGGGCTGATGGTGTGGCGAAGTTTATGCGTTGCTGTACATTAATGTTTTTAATAACGCGCTTATAAAAGTATATATTCAACACCTGACACTAAAGTGAAAGTCAGGATGTTGTTTTAGGTGTTAAAACCATCAGGGGATTGTGTTTTACCTATGGAGTAGTACTTCAAATAAATGTGTTCAAAGAAATAATATGGGTTTTTGTGGGGATTTTATTTATTTACAAGTGGAACTAATCTCTTCAGTAATAGGTTGTATAGAAGTAGCTATAATATCAAAATAAACAGATAAGGAATTAAATATGTTTCTAAAAAATTTAGTTAAAAAACTTAAAACTTCAGTTGACACTACAGAAGAAATTAACAACCATTTCTTTGCATAAGTTATGGAAGAGTTGGAAAACGGATTTAAAGACAAAGGTATCAATGGTAAATCTATAGCTATGACTGCTGGAGATGAAGCTAAAGCAAACTCTATCTACATAGAGTTAAGAGCTAAGATGTTGCAAGATGAGTATATTCAAGAACTTCAAGAAAAAGAACTGCAAAAAAGAGAACTGCAAAAAAAAGAGTTTAAAGAGATAGAAGAAGACGGAGAATACGGAGAACTTAATGCAAGATGGGGACGTAAAATAAGGGAATGTAAATAAGTTCCTTTGCTCCCACTCCGTCCTCGTATGATGTGACAATTACAGATTACCATTAGGAGGTTAAAATGATAGAACTAAACAATCAGCCAACACACGCAGGGGAGATACTCAAAGAGGAGTTTTTAGAACCGCTTGGTATGACACAAAGTCATTTGGCAAAGGCACTGCATACCTCTTTTCGTGCTATCAATGAACTGGTCAATGAAAAAAGAGGCATCACAACAGTGATGGCACTGAAACTGGCGAAGTACTTTGGCACTTCTCCACAGTTATGGCTCAATCTACAAAATCAATTTGATATATATAAGGTGAGTATGAAAAAGCAAAAAGAGCTAGAAGAGATAGAAATAGGGAAATTTGAGGTAGCATAGGTGAAAAATAAAATAGTTTACATGGGTACACCCCATTATGCAAAAGAGATATTAGAGGCTTTAGTGAATGTTGAAGATATGGATGTATCATTAGTGTTAACACAGCCTGACCGTCCTGTAGGACGTAAAAAGGTTTTGACACCACCACCAGTGAAGGTTTTGGCAGAAGAACATGATATAAAAGTATTACAGCCAAGTAGACTCTCTGAAGAGGGTATTTTTGAGGCTATAGAAAAAGAGAAACCAGATTTTATCATCGTGGCGGCTTTTGGGCAGATATTGCCTAAAAATATACTAGATATTGCTCCATGCATGAACCTTCATGCATCCATTTTACCTCAGTATAGAGGGGCATCACCGGTACAACAATCATTACTTAATGGTGATAAAAAAACAGGTGTGACTTCTATGTTGATGGAAGAAGGATTAGATACGGGAGATATACTTGAAAAAATAGAGTTTATCATCCCTAAAAATATGCGTTTGAATGCATTAATGCAGCAACTCACAGACGATGCATGCAAACTTACTTTACATACAATACGTAACTTTAAAGAGCTTATACCAGAGGAGCAAGATGACGCCCAAGCAACACTCTGTAAGAAGATTAAAAAATCTGACGGGCAGATAGATTTTGATGATGCTCAGAGTATTTATAACAAATATAAAGCATTTGAAGGTTGGCCAGGTATATTTACCAGTAATGGTACAAAGTTTGACGAGATAAGTTTGATTGAAACTCAGAAAAACCACAAAGCTTCGGAAGTACTTTATTTTGAAGATGAAGCTGTTGTTATAGGATGTGAAAGTGGAGCATTGAAGATAGGCACTTTGCAACCAGCTTCTAAAAAAGCGATGTCAGCCAAAGCATACTGTGTAGGAAGAGGAATTAAAATTGGACATACTTTATTTTGATACTTTAGCCTCTACGCAAACGTATCTTGTAGAGAAAATCTTAGAAAAAAGGTTCATTGCACCTATAGGAATACTTGCACTTGAGCAGAATGCAGGGGTAGGGAGTCGTGATAATGAATGGGTAGGCGGAGAAGGTAACTTTTTTGCTTCATTTGCCTTAAAATTAGAAGATTTACCTAACGATTTACCACTTTCCTCCGCTTCGATATATTTCTCATTTATCATGAAACAAACCCTCTTAAGTTTAGGTGAGAATATTTGGTTAAAATGGCCTAATGACTTCTATAAAAATGATGAAAAAATAGGTGGAACCATCACTAAAAAAGTAAATGATACTTTGGTGTGTGGAATTGGAATAAATTTGAAAAAATCTCAAAACGGCTACAGTGCCTTACAGAGCGATATTTCACCGAAAATATTGTTAGAAAAATACCTTGTTGCACTGGAAAAATTTCCAAATTGGAAGCAAATTTTTAGTGAATATGAGATAGAATTTGAGTTAAGTAGAAGGTTTTCAGTTCATATTGAAAGCTATCAAGAGAGCCTAGGGGACGCACACTTGTGTGATGATGGTTCACTAATTATTAGAGAAAAAAAGGTGTATAGTTTACGATGAGCGAAATAATCAGTATAGCCAACCAAAAGGGTGGCGTAGGAAAAACAACTACAGCAGTCAATTTAGCAGCATCTTTGGCTGAAAAAGGTAAGAAAGTACTTCTTTTAGACATTGATCCCCAGTCTAATGCCACCACAAGTTTAGGGTTCTCAAGAGGGGACTATGAATTCAATATTTATCATGTACTCATAGGTTCTAAAAAGCTCTCAGAAGTCTTGCTTGAAACCAACATTAAAAACCTTCAGTTAGCACCTTCAAACATAGGTTTGGTAGGTATAGAAAAAGAGTTTTACAATCCTAAAAAGAAAAATAGAGAATTGGTCTTAAAAGAGAAACTAAAAGAAGTTTCTAAAAAATTTGATTTTATTATTATTGATTCACCTCCTGCTTTGGGACCTATTACTATCAATGCATTGAGTGCATCTGATTCAGTGATTATTCCTATTCAGTGTGAATTTTTTGCTTTAGAAGGTTTGGCTCAGTTGTTGAACACAGTTTCTTTATTGAAGAAAACGATTAATCCTAAATTGAAAATCAAAGGTTTCTTGCCTACGATGTATTCAGGTCAAAATAACTTGTCTAAGCAGGTACTTGAAGATCTTTCTCATCACTTTAAAGATAAGCTTTTTCATATGAAAAAAGGTAAAGAATGCATTGTTGTTCCACGGAATGTAAAAATAGCTGAGAGCCCAAGTTTTGGTAAGCCAGTGACTACCTATGCATCGACTTCTAAAGGTTCAATAGCGTATAGAGATTTGGCAACTGTCATAGTAAGAGGTTAGTATGGCATTGGGTAGAGGTTTGGGAGCGATACTCTCTGAAGTTGAAGAAGCGTACGAAAAAGATTTTTCCGAGTTAAATAGTTTTGACCTTGAAGCACAAGGTGCTCGCGTGGAAGAGATAGATGTTGAGAGTATTACGCCTAACCCTTTCCAACCACGTAAACATTTTGATGAACAAGCTTTAAAAGAACTGAGTGAGTCTATCTCTGAACATGGGCTACTACAACCTATCGTTGTCATCGAAAAAGAAGATGGATATTTGCTTATCGCGGGTGAGCGTCGTTTACGTGCACATAAACTTGCTAAGATAGATACAGTAAAAGCGATTATTGCTGATGCAGATATAGATGATGTTAAACTTCGTGAACTCGCACTCCTTGAAAATATACAAAGAGAAAATCTCAATGCTGTAGAACTTGCAAACTCATATGCTGAGTTGATTGAAGTACATGAAATCACACACGATGAACTCTCAAGTATAGTACATAAAAGCCGTTCTCAGATTACCAATACAATGCGTCTTTTATCATTAAGTACCTATGCTCAAGATCAATTGATAGAAGGTAACATATCGCAAGGTCATGCAAAAGTTTTGGTTGGATTAGATGATAAAAAACAAAAAGTGATTATCAACTCTGTGAAAGGGCAAAAATTAAGTGTTCGTGAAACAGAAAATATGGTAAAAAATCATAAAGAAAATCCTACAAAAAATGTAATAGCTACAGCTGTTAAAAATCTTACAAAAGCATATGAAGCAGAGATTAATACATTACTTCCTTTTACGCATAAACTTAAAGCAAAAAGTATTGAAATCTCTTTTGCGGATGAAAAAGAGTTAAAAAACTTTCTTACATTCCTTACTAAACAGTAATTTTTAACCGACCTCTCATCTCCAAAATGCTAAAATAGCGCGAAATTACATGAGGAGTTTTAATGCTTGACATACATTTACCATTGATGTTGTTCGTCTTAGCTTTGTTTCTAACCCTACTTGTTCTTTTAAATAATATGCTATTTCAGCCATTGGTGAAATTTATGGATGACAGAGATGCCTCTATAGCAAAAGATTTGGAAGCAGCAAAAGGGCTTAGTGGCAACACTGACGAACTCAATGCAAAGGCAGATGAAATTATTAGCAATGCTAAAAATGAAGCTGCGTCTATCAGACAGAAAGCAAGCGATGATGAAAAAACATTGGCTGCAAGTAAGGTTGAGACCAAACAAAATGAGCTAGATACTGAGTATAACAAGTTTGTAGAAAAACTTAACTCTGAGAAAGAGAACCTTAAAAATTCTCTTCTTTCACAAATGCCTCTTTTCAAAGAGAGCCTTAAAGCTAAGTTTAGCAAGTTATAGGAAGGGATGAAAATATGAAAAAAATTATACTATTGTCTCTACTTGTAGTGCCAGCTATTCTTTTAGCTAGTGGACATGCAGAGAGTGAGACAAGTCGTTATTTGATGCAAACAGGTAGAGAAAATGATTTTTGGCCTAGAGTCATTAACTTTACTATTTTTGCTGCATTGCTTTACTATTTGGTTGCTAACCCAATCAAAGATTTCTTCACAGGAAGATCTAAAGGTATTGCATCACAACTTAACGAAATAGAAGAGAAACTTCAAGCGGCTAAAAATGAGAAAAAAGAAGCACAAACACGTTTAGATGCAAGTGAGAAAAAAGCAGATGAAATTCTTGTTGATGCAAAAGCAGAAGCAGTTATCTTAGCTGAAAAAATTGCTACAGCAAATCAAAACGACTTGCTACTTCTTGAAAAACAACTTGAAGATAAAATGAACTTTGAAGAGCGTAAATCAGCAAGAGAAGCTATTGATGAAGTATTGAGTGAAAACATTACAACAGAAGATATCAATCTTAATGAAACAAAAGTCGTTGACATTATTTCTAAGAATGTGAATGGAAAGGTGGCATAGATGGAAGAATTAATCGCTAAAAGATATGCAAGTGCACTCTCTTCAGTCGCTAAAGATTTACCTGCCATTCTAGAAGTACTTAATGTACTTTCTGCAGTGACTACATCACCTGAAGTAAAAGCAGTATTAATATCTCCTATTATCTCAACTGAAAAGAAAACAGAAATGATCCTTTCTTCTCTTGGTAATGGTGCAGATGCTTCACTTGTAAATTTTATTAAGATTTTGGGTGAAAACAATAGATTGGATTTGATTCCAGCTATTGCTAAAGTGCTTAATGCAGATCAACAACGTGTAGCAAATGAGTATGAAGGTGTATTGAAAAGTGCATCGACACTTGATGTAAAAGCATTGGAAGATTTAGAATCAACACTTAAAAAGTACACAGGTTCAACAATTAAGTTAACACAGGAAAAAACGGATCTTGAAGGATTACGTGTTTCAGTGGATGATTTAGGTATAGAGGTAAACTTCTCGAAGCAGAGAGTTAAAGAACAGTTAATTGATTTCATTAAGAAATCACTATAGTTATCTAAAGTAAAGGAGTAATAGTGGCAAACAAATTGCAAGCAGATGAAATATCTTCGATTATCAAAGAAAGAATTGAAAACTTTGAAATTGATGTTGACATCAATGAAATAGGAAAAGTAGTAGGTATCGCGGATGGTATTACAACAGTATATGGTCTTAACAATGTTATGGCTGGAGAAGTTGTAGAGTTCGATAATGGTGCAAAAGGTCTTGTATTAAACCTAGAAGAAGCAAACGTTGGTGTTGTTGTTCTTGGTTCAAGTACAGGGATTAAAGAAGGTATGAGCGTAAAAAGAGCGGGCGAACTTCTTAAAACACCAGTTGGTGATGCATTGATGGGTAGAGTGGTAAATTCACTTGGTGAACCTGTAGATGGAAAAGGTACAATTGATGCTGCAGAGCAAAGATTTATCGAAGAAAAAGCACCAGGGATTATGGCTAGAAAGTCAGTTCATGAACCACTTCAAACCGGTATCAAAGCGATTGATGCACTTGTTCCTGTTGGACGTGGGCAAAGAGAGCTTATCATTGGTGATAGACAAACTGGTAAAACAACTTTGGCTATCGATACAATCATCAACCAAAAAGGTCAGGATGTTGTATGTATCTATGTTGCGATTGGTCAAAAACAATCAACAGTAGCGGCAACAGTGAAAAAACTTGAAGAGCATGGAGCAATGGATTACACAATCATCGTAACAGCTTCTGCTGCTGATTCTTCAGCATTACAGTTTCTTGCTCCTTATGCAGGTGTTACTATGGCTGAGTACTTTAGAGACAATGGTAGACATGCAGTTATCTTCTATGATGACCTTTCTAAACATGCGGTTGCATACAGAGAGATGTCATTAATCTTGAGACGTCCTCCGGGTCGTGAAGCATATCCAGGGGATGTTTTTTACTTACACTCAAGACTACTTGAAAGAGCGGCAAAGCTTTCTGATGCATTAGGTGCTGGTTCTATTACTGCATTCCCAATCATTGAAACACAAGCGGGGGATGTTGCGGCATATATCCCAACTAACGTTATTTCAATTACAGATGGTCAAATCTTTTTAGAGACTGACCTCTTTAACTCGGGTATCAGACCAGCGATTAACGTAGGACTTTCAGTTTCACGTGTTGGTGGTGCTGCTCAGATTAAAGCAACTAAGCAAGTTTCTGGAACACTTAGACTTGACTTGGCTTCATTTAGAGAGCTTCAAGCATTTGCACAGTTTGCATCTGATCTTGATGACTATACTAGAGGTCAATTAGAGCGTGGACAAAGAATGGTTGAAGTACTTAAGCAAGGACCTTATGCTCCTGTTGCTATTGAAAAACAAGTTGTGATTATCTTTGCTGGTGCAAATGGATATCTTGATGATATTGCTGCATCTTCAGTAACAAAATTTGAAGCAGATCTTATGCCATTTATGGAAGCAAAATATTCAAATATTTTAGATGCTATCAGAAATGAGAAAAAAATCTCTGATGATACAGATGCTGCGCTTAGAAAAGCAATTGAAGATTTCAAAGCATCTTTTTCTGAATAAGAAAGGCTAAAAATGGCTAATTTAAAAGAGATAAAGCGTAAAATCGGTTCTGTTAAGAATACACAGAAAACGACTAACGCGATGAAGCTTGTTTCTTCTGCTAAACTGAAAAGAACAGAAGAACTTGCTAAAAAATCGAGAGTCTATGCAGAAAAATTGACTGAACTTTTAAACGAGATCGCTCAAAAAATGCAAAATGCTAATGCAGATGGTATCGATAATGTTTACTTTAAGGATGTTCAAAATCCTAAAAAAGTAGACATTGTATTTATTACTGCAGATAAAGGTTTATGTGGTGGATTTAACTCTCAAACAATTAAGAGAGTCAAAACATTACTTGCCGAATATCAGGCAAAAGATGTAAAAGTACGTCTTAGAGCAGTAGGTAGAAAAGGAATTGATTTCTTTAAATTCAACAATGTTGAATTAAGTGATGAAATCATTGGTCTTTCTGCTGCACCTGATTTTAAAGCGTCGGCAGAGTTTATCTCTGAAGTTGCAGAGTCATATGTAAATGGTGATACAGATAAAATCATTTTAGTACACAACGGTTATGTAAACATGATTACTCAAGAGTTAAGAGAAGATCAAGTACTACCTGTTGACAGTTCTAATTTAGAATTTAATTCTGCATCGACTTCAGAACTTGAAGTTGAACCAGATGATGATAACACACTTTTAGATGCATTGGTTAAACGTTATGTTGAGTATACAATGTATTACTCACTTATCGATTCATTGGCAGCAGAACATTCAGCACGTATGCAAGCAATGGACGCAGCAACTACTAATGCTAAAGAGATGGTAAAAGAACTTACTGTAAAGTATAACAAAGCTAGACAAGAAGCCATTACAACTGAACTCATTGAGATTATCAGTGGTATGGAATCAATGAAATAATAAGAGGAGAAGAAATGACAGGTAAAATAGTACAAGTCTTAGGTCCCGTTTTAGATGTGGATTTTACAGACTATCTACCAGAGATTAATGAAGCGTTAGAAACAACAATCGTTATTGATGGTAAAGAACAAAGATTGGTTTTAGAAGTAGCAGCACAACTCGGTGATAACAGAGTTAGAACCATTGCTATGGATATGAGTGAAGGTGTAGTTAGAGGTCAAGAAGTTAGAGCAACTGGTGACTCTATCAAAGTACCTGTAGGTGAAGAAGTTCTCGGTCGTATCTTCAACGTTATTGGTGAAGCTATCGATGATGCTGGTGAAGTAAATGCTAAAGAATATTGGTCAATCCATAGAGATCCACCTAAGTTTGAAGAACTAAGTACTGGTACTGAAGTTTTTGAAACAGGTATCAAAGTAGTTGACCTTCTTGCTCCATACTCAAAAGGTGGAAAAGTAGGACTATTTGGTGGTGCTGGTGTTGGTAAAACCGTTATTATTATGGAACTTATTAACAACGTTGCGATGAAACATTCAGGGTACTCTGTATTTGCAGGTGTTGGTGAAAGAACACGTGAAGGTAATGACCTTTACTATGAAATGAAAGAATCAAACGTACTTGACAAAGTTGCACTATGTTATGGTCAGATGAGTGAACCTCCAGGAGCACGTAACCGTATCGCTCTTACTGGTCTTACAATGGCTGAGTACTTTAGAGATGAAATGGGTCTAGATGTATTGATGTTTATCGATAATATCTTTAGATTTGCTCAATCAGGTTCAGAAATGTCTGCACTTCTTGGACGTATCCCTTCAGCAGTTGGTTACCAGCCAACACTAGCTAGAGAGATGGGTGCACTTCAAGAGCGTATTACATCAACAACTAAAGGTTCTATTACTTCTGTTCAAGCAGTATATGTTCCTGCAGATGACTTGACAGATCCTGCTCCTGCTTCTGTATTTGCTCACTTGGATGCAACAACAGTACTTAACAGATCTATTGCTGAAAAAGGTATCTACCCTGCGGTTGATCCACTAGATTCAACGTCAAGAATGCTTTCTCCACAAATTGTTGGTGAAGAGCACTACGCATTGGCTCGTGGTATTCAACAAATGCTTCAAAAGTATAAAGACCTTCAAGACATCATTGCGATTCTTGGTATGGATGAGCTTTCTGAAGATGATAAACTTGTTGTTGAAAGAGCAAGAAAGATTGAAAAATACCTTTCTCAGCCTTTCCACGTTGCTGAAGTATTTACAGGTTCTCCAGGTGTATATGTTACACTTGATGAAACCATCGAAGGTTTCAAAGGTCTTCTTGAAGGTAAATATGATCACATGAATGAAGCTGCATTCTACATGGTAGGTAACATCGCTGAAGCTGTTGCTAAAAATGATAAGATTAATGCTAAATAAGCATTAGTCTTTAAAGGATTAATATGGAACTTTTAAAACTAGAGATTGTAACACCAAACGGTGTTATATTTGATGGTGAAGTTAAACAAGTAGACTTACCTGGTTCTGAAGGTGAGTTTGGTGTTTTAGCTGGACATGCTGCATTGGTATCATTGCTTGATACGGGTGTGATTGTCATTAGCAAAGCAGATGGAAGTGAAGTAGCAGTTGCTATTAACTCGGGATATGTAAAAGTTGAAGAAGAGAAAACAACATGTATCGTAGACGGTGCAGTGGCTCTCTCTGGTGATGACAGTGATCTTGCAAAAGCACTTGAATCAGCAAAAGAATTATTGAAGAAAACAGAATCTTCTGCAATGGCTATCGCCTCAGCAGTAAGTAAAGTTGAACAAATCGGAAGGTCTCTCTAACTTGAGTGCCTTAACTACTTATTTCAGTCAAAGCAGTGCAATAACCATTTTTGTACTGCTTTTGCTATCTATATATTTTGTCGCTACCTTTTGGGTATTTTTAGACAGATTTTACATTTTAAATTCACGTATCACTGCAGAAGCAAAATCACTTAAAGCACTCTACACAGGTCAGTCAAAATCAGTGGCAAAAAACTCACTTATTTTTACTTATCTGTCTCGTGTTGATACACCCAATAAAGCCATTATGGAAGCGGCATCATCAGATGCTATCAGGGTTTCCACCAAAGGGCTTACTTGGCTCTCTATCATTGCTTCAACATCACCGTTTATCGGTCTTTTTGGTACGGTGATAGGTATATTGGAGACATTTACAAAGTTGGGTTCTCAGTCAAGTGCTTCACTGTCTGTGGTTGCTCCAGCCATCTCTGAAGCACTCATAGCAACCGCAGCAGGGATTGCTGTAGCTATCTTTGCTTATACGTTTCATCTTATATTAAAGCGTAAGGCATATGAACTCTCTTCTTTGCTCTCTTCTCAATCAGAAGTTATATTATCACAGGTTGATTAGATGTTTTCATGGGATGATAGTCCAGACCTAAACATAACACCGCTTGTAGATGTGATGCTTGTGTTGATGGCTATTTTGATGGTGACTGCACCTACGATTACTTTTCAAGAACAAATTACTTTACCTCAGGGCTCCAAAACAGTTAGTGTAACCAAGCCTAAAACACTTACCATACGTATGGATAAAAATAAAAAGATATATTTGGGTAAAGATGTGTACGAGATGGATACTTTTGCAGATGATTTTGTGAATAAATCTATAAAATATGATAAAACCTCAGATGTTTACATACGTGCAGATAAAAATTTACAGTATAAAAATGTGATCTACATTTTGAAGAGTGTTAAGTCTGCAGGTTTTGAACAGGTCTCACTTATAACATTATGAATAAAAAGTCTTCTACCTTCATTTCTGGGGTCTTGGCGATAGGTATTTATGTCTTTGTGATAGGGTTACTTCTTTTTTATTTTAACACACGAGAGAGTCAAAAATCTATACATTACGTAAAGAAAAATGAAGACCGTATACGCGTCACGATGTCTGCACCTAAGAATAAAGCAAAAACAAAAAAGAAACACCCTACAAAGAAAAAAACAACACACAAAAAAAAGCATGTTGTCAAAAAGAAAACAAAAGATACTGTTAAAAAACAAAAAGATACCCGTAAAAAAGTGATTAGAGAACAAGTAGTGAAAAAGGTAAAGAAAAAGCCTAAAGAAGTTGTAAAAAAAGTGCCACCTAAAAAAGTCAATAAACCTAAAGATCTGTTTGCCAATGTCAGTTCAGGTAAGAAACCTAAAAAGAAAAATATTATAGAGGTTACAGATAAACCTATAAAAACAAAACAAAACAACCTTATAAAAGTTTCTAACAGGCCAAGTGCAAGTGATTTAGTCTCTTCATCGCTTAAAATCTTAGACAAAGGAAAAGAAACAGCCTATTTTGCATTGATAGAAACAAAACTCTATGGTTGGCCTGCCCAGAGTGAATATGCAGGGGAAATGGCAAAGGTATGGCTTAAAGTAGAATCAAGTGGTCGATTTGTATTTAAAGTCACGACGGCTTCGTCAAATGAAGATTTTAACACAGGACTGGTTGCCTATTTGAAACAGCTTCAACGCTTAGGTTTTGGACCCCATAAAGGGGGTAGGGCTTATACTTTGAATGTTGAGTTTGTGGCTACGGAATAATCAATACAACTCATTTAAAACACTTCTCGTACATGCCTTTACTTTCTCTATTTCTTGTACCACACTGTCTGTAGATTTTTTACTTGTATGGATGTGGCTCCACTCTTTTTTCCATATCTGTTTTAACGCATCTGAGCTTGCTTTGCATGTAGGGTCAATGAACAATGCAAGGTCGTTTATGAGTCCTACTTTTACCCAGCCATCTCTTGGGCTTCCTTTATGCATATCATTGTCATAATGGTTTGCATAGACATTTTGTTCGAGTGATGCGAGTTCCTGTATCATTTGAAAGCTTGCTACACGGATGTTATTATTGGTTTCATTGTGTTCATAGCGCCAATTGTTATAGACAAAACCCAATACCCCAAAGATAAAACTCATCATGACAATGTATTGGTATGTTGCAAGTTTTTGCTGTATCTTTTCTAATGTAAGTTTTTTCATCTCTTTGTCTCTTTTTCACGATTTATTTACTATTGTAAGATAAGATATGCGTAAAGTATGTGTACCGAGGTATTTACTTCGTGGGGTAATAATTAATCATTACTTCAACACAGCCTTGATACAATACTCTATGATGTCTAAAAAAAGGAAAACGTGTGCGTAAATTATGGTTGATTTTAATAGGAATGTCTTTGACATTTTCAGCAGTTTTTGCTGTAGATGCGACACTTAAGATAGAAAAAGATGTAGAACAACGTGCACGCATAGCTTTAGTAGATGGCTCAAGTGTACAGAACAGTAAAGCCTTTGACCTTTTCGTTTCAGACTTGAAAATATCTGGGCACTTTTTACCAGATAAGAAGCACTATAAAGGCGATATAAAAACCAACTTTATTTTGCCTGCACTGAAAAGTCAGGAATACGTATTGAAATACGTGATGACACACACAAGTGGTAGTAAACTGTTGGTACGTCTTTTTAAAGCATCTGATGGGACACAGGTCTTTAAAAAGAGTTATGCTTTAGGTGGTACTGCTAAGATGCCTTTTTTGGTACACAAAGCAGTGAGTGATGTAAATGCCATTTTGCATTATCCTGATATCTCATGGATAAACCGTTATATTGTGTATGCTACATATACACGACCAGGGCAAAGTGAAGTGCGTTTAGCAGACTATACTTTTACCTATAGAAAAACCATTATAAGAGGGGGACTAAATCTCTTTCCAAAATGGGCAGATGCAAAGCAACGTAGTGTCTACTACACCTCGTATAGAGAGGCTTTGCCTACGCTGTATAAGTTAGACATTTATTCTGGTGCTAAAAGTAAAGTGGTGAGTTCTGAAGGGATGTTAGTTTGTTCAGATGTGAGTAAAGATGGCTCTAAAATGTTACTTACCATGGCGCCTAACGGACAGGCAGATATTTATGAACTTTCTTTGGCAACGAAAGCTAAGAAAAGAGTGACTAAATTTAAGGGTATTGATGTAAATGGACGTTATGTGAACAATGAACAGCAAGTGCTTTTTGTCTCAAACCGTTTAGGATATGCCAATGTATTTAAAAAGTCACTCAACAGTGCAGCGACTTCACAAGTGGTGTATCATGGGCATAACAACAATGCCTGTGATGCGAATGGAGAGAAAATCGTATATGCCAGCAGAGAAAGTAACAACGCCTTTGGTGGTAATACCTTTAACCTTTACCTAACGGCTTCAAACAGTTCAGACACAAGACCCATCACAACAACAGGAGCCAATCAGTTCCCACGTTTTTCAACAGATGGTTCAGTGGTATTTTTCTTAAAACAACAAGGTCGCGGTACTTCTGTGGGGTACATTAACCTAAGTAGTTTTCAAAGTTTACTTTTCCCGTTTAACGGCAATAAAATACAATCTATCGATTGGTAATCTAGCATCAAAAAGGATACAAAATGACACATAAATTATGGATGATATCAACACTAATTGCACTTCTCTTCAGTGGCTGTGCGCAAACTGCACCTGCCTTGGGTGGTAGTAATGTGAACGGTGCAAATGCGATTACGGGTGAGACAGTCAGCATTGATGAAACCAGTTATGGCAATGGTTATAACAGTAGCACAGATGGGTTTAATTCTGTGTATTTTAACTTTGGTGAATATGCTATCGCGCCAAAGATGGAAGCTACGATGAAAGCAAACATACAACGTGCAACAAGCGCCAATGCAAAGATAAAAATAGAGGGAAATTGTGATGAATTTGGTACCGATGAATACAACTATGCCCTTGGACTCAAACGTGCAAAAGCAGTAAAAGACGCAATGGTAGCACAAGGTATCGCTTCTGCCAATATGGTGATGGTGAGTTTTGGTGAGAGTAGCCCCGTCTGTACAGAGCCTAGCGATGGGTGTTATGACAGAAACAGAAGAGTTGATATGCGTCTTGTCAAATAATGTCTATGCCGTTTAAAACGATATTTTTCTTGTTCGCTATAAACATAGTGAGTGCACAAGCTGGGTCAACTGTTTATGGTTTTGGTAGCGATGAACCTCAAAAAGTGACATCAACAACAAGTTCTCTAAACACGATGTCTGCCATGCGACAAAAGATACGAGAACAAGATGAACGCATCGATGGGTTAACGACTATTATTGAAGGGTTAAGTGCTTCTTTGCATAAATTGCAAATGAAAAAAGGCACGCATAGCGCTGTATCTACTAGTCAAAATGATGATGCTGTATTACAAAAATTAGCAAAAATGATAGATGAGATTAATGCAAACTATGTGCGTAAAAGTGAGTTAGATAAAGCACTAGGTAAAAAAACAAAAAGTATGACTACAAGTAAAAATAAACCCAAAGAGAATGTAAGTAACAAAAGTAATGCTACGATCTACAGTGAGGGTGTACGCCATTTTGTGAAGCAACGTTATGATGAAGCTAGAAAGAGGTTTACACTAACGGACAGTAAAAACTATAAACCTGCGGCATCAAACTATTATCTGGGTGAGATTTCATACTATACGAAACAGTATAAAGATGCTATTTTTTACTTTAAAAAGAGTGCAGGTTTGTATGACAAAGCGAGTTATATGGATGTGTTACTCCTTCATACGGCTATATCCTTAGACAAAACGGGCAAGAAAAGCCAAGCGAAAGTTTTTTATGAAAATATCATCGAAAACTATAAGGTCAAAAAAACTGCGAAGATGGCTGCAGATAGATTGAAAAAGTTGTAGGAGGACGGGTTGAAAAAATTATGCTTTATACCTATACTTATCGTTATTTCTTTCGCGAGTGAACCTAGTAAAGAGGCACCAACAGAGTTTCCATTTAAAGGGATAGAAACTATCCCTGTGTCTAAAACAACATTTCAGCAGATTCGGAAAAATGGTAGTGAAAAGATTGTTGATTTGACGGGTCAGAACTTTATCGTGGTTTCGGTGAGAGAAGAGGGGAGTGATGGACGGTTTTATGCTGTTGATGTTGATGGTACCGTGTGGTGGTCTGGTCCTGTGACTTCAGGGGCACCAGAGTTTAAAAGTCCTTCAGGTATTTTCCCTATACTTGAAAAAAAGCGTTTATATATGTCAAAGGACTTCCCCGATGCCTATGGTGTGAATAACATGAACTATATGATGAAGTTTACACAACAAGGGCATGCGTTACATGAAGGCAGTGTTGATTGGCTTTCTCGTGGATGTATACATATAGACCCTAAAGATGTCCCTGTGATTTATCATTGGAGTACTTTTAAAACCAAAGTGATTATCACTAGGCATACCTATATGCCTTTTGCAAAAGACAATTTACGTAAAATTTATATAGATAAATAGGACATATAGTTTCTGTTTATGGGTTTCCTTTAGAGTTCTGTAGCTCTTTTATAAGCATCTTCGATGGCGTTTATGCATGAGGCTCTTACATTACCTGCTTCTAAGGCAGCGTAACCTGCGGCAGTTGTACCTCCTGGACTCATTACTCCATCTTTGAGTAGTGAGGGGTGTGTTTCTTGTATAAGTGTTCCAAAACCATTAAAAAGACCTCTCATCGTTGCCATGGCATCTTCTCTTTTAAGTCCTTGTTTTACTGCACCATCTGCAAGAGCTTCTGCTATGAGTGCCAGATAGGCAGGACCAGAGCCAGCTAAGGCTGTGGCGATGTCTATCTCTTTTTCACTACCAAGCCAAAGGGTTTCACCTATGGCACCTAAAAGTGCATGAGACTCTTCTTTGCAGGCGATGTCACCTGTGAGTGTGGTCATAGATTTGCCTACGGAGGCGGCAAGGTTAGGCATGCACCGTACAACCCCTTCTGTTTTTAGATGTGACTTAAGTTTTTCGACCGTTGTGCCTGCAAGTACAGAAAAGACAACCCTTGCTTTACCTTTAAGCTTTTTAGACACCTCTTCAACGTTGGCAGGTTTGACACAAAAAAGGATGGTTTTATCTGAAATATTAAAATCATCTAGTAGATATTTGTCTATTTTGTGGTTTAATGCTGTTTCAAAAGCATCCAGTTTATCCATATTTCTACCGACAACTTCAATGTTGTATTTACCCACAAGACCCCTGGCGATACTCAGCCCCATATTGCCATTACCTATAAATGTGATAGTTTGCATGATGTACTCACTTTAATTTAAATTGATTAAATTATAACACAAAATTTGTAGGGTGTGGTTGCCACCACACCTTTAAGTTGCTATAATAATATAATTATTTATGAAGGTTAAAACAATGGAAACATTTTTACAAGAAGCCAAAGCATCAAGCAGAGTGCTCTCTACGTTGAGTGGTACAGAAAAAAACAGCATACTCAAAGCCATGGCACAAGGGTTGCGTGACAACAAGGCACAGATACTTGAAGCCAATGCACTTGATATGGTTGATGCTGAAACCAACAACCTAACCGCAGCCCTAAAAGACAGACTTCTTTTAGATGATGGACGCGTAGAGGGTATGGCTGTAGCCATAGAAGAGATAGCAGCACTGAAAGAGCCAGTAGGGCGTGTACTGGATGGTTGGTATGCTGATGCAGGGTTTAAGATAGAGAAAGTTTCTGTGCCTATTGGTGTGATAGGGGTGATCTATGAGTCTCGTCCGAATGTGACAGCAGATGTGGGCGCACTTTGTTTTAAGAGTGGAAATGTAGCCATACTCAAAGGTGGAAAAGAGGCAGAACACTCTAACAAAGCCATAGCTTCTGTGCTACAAGGTGTACTTGAAACCCATGATTTACCAAAAGGTGCCATAGCACTTTTACCAGACTCTTCTCGTGAGGGTGTGGCAAAACTCATCAAACAAGATGCCTATGTAGACCTCATAGTGCCACGTGGTGGAGAAGCACTCATTAAGTATGTCTCTTCCAATGCTACCGTACCTGTAGTCAAGCATGACAAAGGGCTGTGCCATACGTATGTTGATGAAGATGCAGACTTTGACAAAGCATTAGCCGTGATGGTCAATGCAAAGTGTCGCCGTACAGGGATTTGCGGAGCGCTAGAGACTTTACTGATAGATGAAGCCGTAGCACTTGAGATATTGCCAAGTATAAAAGAAGCGTATGATGCACAGGGCACAGAGATAAGAGGCTGTCCTAAAACACAAGAAATCATAGAAGTGAATGCTGCAAATGCCGAGGACTATGCCACGGAGTACCTAGATAATATTTTAACGATTAAAGTAGTGGTGGGTGTAGAAGGTGCCATTTCTCACATAGAGCAGTATGGTTCTGGACACTCTGAGGCGATTATCACTGAAAACTACACCACGGCAGAGCACTTTTTAAATAGTGTTGATGCAGCGTGTGTTTACTTAAATGCAAGTACTCAGTTTACTGATGGTGGAGAGTTCGGTTTTGGGGCAGAAGTGGGCATCAGTACGAATAAGCTTCATGCTAGAGGACCAATGGGTGTGAGTGAACTTACTACGTATAAATATAAGATTTATGGGAATGGCGAAACAAGATAAAGGAAATGTAATAATGTGAATGGCATAGATGTTTTAGTTTGTTTATGTGATTTTTGTAGCAATAAAAAAAAGGGGGAGTTTCACTCTCGAAAGAGAGTGAAAAAGATGTAAACATCATGCACCATCTAAGAGAAGATGGTTGCGGTTTCTAACTTATAGTGAGAAAGGCATAGAAAGCATTACAAGAACAGTGTTGTCTTTAGCGCTTCCATTACGTTTAGCATTGATGTATGCAAGATCAGCATTTACTGGACCTACTTTTGTAGAAGCTGTAACAGCAAATTCTTCCATATCTCCAGCATTTGCAAGAAGACTAGTACTTACGTTAGTGTATTGTGCACCAAGTTTTGCCATACCTAAGTCATACGAAGCACCTGCTGCGATGGTTTTAGCATCTTGAGCACCTACAAAACCGTAGTTCCAGTAAGCTTCTGTGTAAAGTCTAGACTCTGAACCTGCAGTGTGACCTGTAGCGATATTAGAGATATCGATACCAAAAGCTTTGTTATCTCTTTTTGAGTAAGCTACATGTGCGCTTAATGGACCATCAGCATAACCAAGCTTAAATGCATAAGCAGATGTTTTAACACCTGAAACACTTAACTTTGTACCAGCATATTGACCACCTAGAGAAAATTCACCAAGACCTACATCTGCTTGTAACCAGTATGCAGTTGCTACTGAAGGTATTTCATAGTACCAAGCTTGTAGTGTTGTATCTGAGATACTTTTGTTGATAATAGCATATGCGTATGCTGGTTTAACTGCAGCAGTAAATGCAGCATGTCCACCACCAAAGTTTGTATTTGCCAAAGCAACAACAGAACCTGCAGCACCATTTCCTCTACCTACCCATGCAGCGATGAGTGTAGTGTCTGGAAGTACGTTTGTTCCTGCAACAGCAGCATCAAATGTGTTTGTAGCGATATTCCATTTTTCTGAGTAGAAGAAAGGCGTGTCAAGTTCTTGACGACCGATTTTAAGGAATGAACTTCCTGGAAGACCACCGATAACTACGTTTGCTTCGTTAATCCAAGCAGCATCACTTACAGCACCATTAATAACACTGCCAAATGTTGCACCAGGTTGTGCAGCAGCATTAGCAGCACCATGGTCAGCCCATGTTCCAGATACTAAGTCATTTTCAAGACCAAGTGTAGAAAGGTAAGCCATACCTAAGTTAAGAGTAATATTATCCATTACTTTTCTAGAGTATTTGATGTCTGCGTATGCATCGCCAACAGAGTTGCCTACATTCGCACCTAAAGCTGTGTTTGTAGCATTTCTAAGATGACCTGCACTAAATAATTTATTTGTACCTGCATCATTTGTACCATAGAATAATTTGATGTTACCTGAGATAGTACTTTCAGATACTACTGGAGCAGCTTCTACTACTGGCTCTACTGGAGCGATGTCTCCACCTGCGAACGCTACGTTCATTGCTAGTGCAGCGACTAGACTTAATTTTGTAAATTTCATGTTGTTTCCTTTTGTAGTTTGTTTAAAACGAGATGAGTATAACATAAAGATTAATAGAAAGTCAATAGATTGTTAATAATTTGTTATTTTTTTGTTGTTTTGACGGTTTTAGGGTAGTTTTGGCGTGTTACGAAAGAAGACAACAACATACTGATAGCCAGAATAGAGGGTGAAAAAGACAGAAATCCATAAGATGAGGGTGGCTCCCGTCCAGTTCATTAACAAAAAGCCAATGGCTATCATCTGTACCACAGTTTTTACTTTACCCATCCATGAAGCCGCGATATCTAAGCCTTGGCTTACAGCAGAAACACGCAAACCTGTGATGAAAAGTTCACGCGTGATGATAAGAAAGATAGCCCACTCAGAAGCACGGTCTAACATCATAAGCCCTAGAAAACCTGCGAGAGTGAGCATCTTGTCTGCTAGTGGGTCGAGTATCTTCCCTAGTGTAGTAATCTGGTTGAAGGCACGTGCGATGTAGCCATCGAAAAAGTCTGTAGCAGAAGCAAGTACGAAAATGAACGCAGCCATATAGTCTAGCCAAGTGTAGTGGATGCCTGAGAGTAGAGCACTGTCACGGTTAACCAGTAAGAAAAACATGACGGGTGCCAAAAGTAGGCGTATGAAGGCTAGGGTATTTGGTATGTTAAACATAGATACTTAGAGTCTTTTACTAAAGACGGTCATGATTTTTTTGTATTTCTCTACTTTTATCTCTTTGGCGATGTAGACCTTTTTGTTTTTAGCGATGTGACGAGGGTACTGTGACTCGATAATCACATAGTAGGTTCCCGTAGCCAAACCATAAAAAGCAAAGTTTCTGTCTATGTTTAGGTGCGTGGCATTGATGTAGTTCACCATGGTTTTACGTAGCGTTGCATTTTCTCTGTTTTTTAGGTAGTAGTTTTTGTACCAATAATCTGTTTTTGTATTTTTAGATACAAGGTAGATTTTACTGTTTTCAAGGGCTATCTCTTCTCCCGATGGGGTAAGGTAGACGACATGTCCGTGTATCTCTGAAGTACCAAACTTTTGGTAGGTCTGAGCTGAAGGTCTAAAGATGAGGGATTCTGTACTTGCAGTATGAGATGCTTTTTTCTCTGTAGCCTTTTTGTACACCTCTTCTCTTTTGGCTTTTTTGTCTCTTTCTTTTTGGAGTGCTAAAGCTAAGCTTACTTTTTCTGCTTTTTCTTTTTTAGCCTGTGCCGCTTTTTGTGCCGCTACTTTTTTAACAAGTGCTTCTTGCGCTTCTTTTTCTCTTTTTGCTTGTGCTGCCTTTTGGATAGCCATTTTTCGTGCTAGGGCATTTTGGGCGTCTTTTTCTTTTTTAGCCTGTGCTGCTTTTTGTGTAGCAAGTTTACGTTCTAAGGCGTCTTTTTCTTTTTTCTCTTTGATAGCTTGTACAAGTTTTTCTTCAGCGAGTCTTTTTTCTAAGGCAGCTTTCTCAGCAGCAGCTTTTTTAGCAAGACGTTCTTGCTCTTTTTTGTCTGCAAGAAGTTTACGTGCTTGGGCTTCTTTTTCAAGTTTGACTTTTTGTGCAGCTTTTTCTTTGGAGAGTTTCGCTTCAAGAGTAGCTTTTTCTTGTGCAGCTTTCTTAGCAAGGAGCGCTTTTTCTTTTTCATCTGCTAGACGTTTGGCTTCTTTTTCTTTGGCAAGTTTGGCTTGAAGTGCTTTGCGCTCGGCTTGGGCTTTTTTAGCAAGGCGTTCTTGCTCTTTTTGGGTTGCTAGACGTTTGGCTTTCTCTTCTTCTAAGTGTTTTGCTTCAAGTGCTTTACGTTCTTCTTCAGCTTGTTTTGTGATACGTGCTTTTTCTTTTTGTGCAGCGATACGTTTGGCTTCTTGTTCTTTGGCTTGCTTGGCTTCGAGCGCACGGTGTGCTTTTTCTTCTTCTACGGCAAGACGTTTAGCTTCTTTTGCTTTTTTGTCTGCTAATGCTTTTTGTTCAGCTAGGGCTTTTTCCGCTGCTCTTGCCTTCTCTTTTGCTAAAGTAGCTTCTTGTGCTTTATTTGTAGAGGTCTGTTTTTTAGCCTCTTCTTTTACTTCTACATCTTTTGCAACAGGTGTTGTTTTTGTTTTTTGCCTTTTTTGTGCTTTTGTGACAGCTTTGTTCATCTCTTTGATGTCTTTGGCTTCTGTGGTAGGCGTAGTGACACGTATATCGACTACTTTTTCAGCAGTGACAGTGCGAGTATGGTCATTGACTTTCAGTTCAAACCCTCTTTCGACACAGGCAGTAAAAAGAAAAAGTCCAGAGAGTAGCAAAGGTGTGGTACGTAAAAGTGTTTTATAAAACATGAAAATCCCTAAGTTTTAAGTATAGAACTTTATTCTATTGCTATAACTTTAACGTATTATAAATAATAAAGAGATTTATTTGGA
>JALUYL010000068.1 GCA_027012955.1 Sulfurovum sp. | reverse complement strand
TCAATGCAGAAAAAGGGTCTTGAAAAACCACTTGTATTTTACGTCTGTAGGGCATTAAAGCCTTTTTGTTTAAAATACCAAGATCTTGATCTTCAAAACGTACCATCCCTTCTGTTTCATCCAAGAGGGAAAGAATAGCTTTACCAATGGTACTTTTCCCACTTCCAGACTCACCCACAAGTGCCAGAGTCTTTCCTTTTCCTATAGAAAAAGAGACATCATCCACTGCTTTTACAAGCCCTACGGTTCTTTGAAACAAACCTTTTTTAATAGGAAAATGTACTTTCAAGTTTTTCACTTCAAGAAGAGGCTTGTTATCCTTCTTTTCGGAGTGAAATACTTTTTTTACTTTGATATCTGCTAATAAACGTTGCGTGTAAGGATGCTTCGGATGTGTAAAAAAATCTTTACACACTGCCTGCTCTACTATCTTCCCCTCTTTCATCACTGCAACCCTGTCTGCCATTTCAGAAACAACAGCCATATCATGCGTAATGAACAAAATAGAAAGCTCTCTTTGCTTACATATAGTTTTGAGTAACTGAAGTACCTGTGCTTGTATCGTGACATCCAAAGCAGTCGTAGGTTCATCAGCTATGAGCAAATCTGGTTCACACGCCAGTGCGATGGCTATCATCACTCTTTGTTTCTGTCCGCCTGAGAGTTGATGTGGATACCAGTGGTAACGTGTTTCAGGGTCTTTTAACGCTACTTCTTTAAACAAAGAGAGAACCCTCTGCTTTATCTCCTCTTTTTTAAGCCCTAAATGTATCTGTAATACTTCGGCAACCTGTGCACCTACTGTCATGACCGGATTAAGTGCAGACATAGGCTCTTGGAAAATCATTGCGATTGATTTACCACGCACTTTTTGCATCTTCGATTCTGAAAGTGCAAACAAAGAGTGTTTTTTAAGACAAATATTTCCTGAAGTAACAGCAATAGCTTCAGGCAACAACTGCATGATGGCTAAAGAGGTAAGTGACTTACCAGACCCAGACTCTCCTACCAATGCAAAGATTTCGCCATGCTTTATCTCAAAACTGACATCATCCAAGAGTATATCATTTCCTACACTCAAGGAGAGGTTCTTTACTGTTAAAATACTACTCATGTATTATTCCTCGGGTCAAGTACCTTTTGAATGCGGTCGGAAAAAAGATTTGCTGCCAAAACCAAAATAAACATAAATACAAAAGCAGAAAAGAGTGACCACCAAACCATTGGTTCTCGTGCCATCTCCAGTCGTGCCTGATTGATCATATTTCCCCAAGAGTGCATTGTAGGATCGACCCCTACACCTACATAAGAGAGTACTGCCTCAGCCAAAACCAATCCTGAAAAATCCAACACCACAGAGATGAGAATAATATGCATAAGATTTGGTACAATGTGACGACGGATAATGGTAAATTTACCCACACCAAAAGCTTTGGCAGCTGTGACAAACTCCATTTGTGAAATCTTCAGTGTCTCAGCTCTAAGCAGTCTGCACAAACTCGTCCATGAAG
>JALUYL010000067.1 GCA_027012955.1 Sulfurovum sp. | reverse complement strand
TTTGCATTAGGTGCACAGCTAGACTTTCTTAAAAGAAATGGAGCGGCAAATCTTCTTTCTGAACCTTCTGTGTTATGTACAAATAACAAAGAGGCATCCATCTATGTAGGGCAGACACGGTCCATTTTGACGCAAGGACAACAGTCTACTACGGGTGGCTCTAACATTGTGAATAACTATTCAAGAGAAGACATCGGGCTTACACTTAAAGTAAAACCAAGACTTTCTAGTAACAATCAAGTAACGCTAGAAGTAGAAACAACCATAGAAGATATAGACCCTTCTACAGAACAAATAGCCGATAGACCTACCACGACAAAACGTACAGTATCAACCAATGTCATTGTAAACAATGGAGAAACCATTGTCTTAGGTGGGCTCATTAAGCGTGTGGGTGGTAAAGGGGTATCTAAGGTACCTATACTAGGTGATATACCTCTCTTAGGTAGCCTGTTTACGCACAACTCAGATGTGGAAAGAGAACAAAATGTGGTAGTTTATCTGACACCATATATCGTACGAAAAAGTGGGGATTTACAAAAGCTAAAAGAGATGCTTTCTCAACTTGAAGAGGTACAGGTGCGTTATAACAGATTTGTAGAAAATGCATTGGAAGAAAAAGCAGGTAGTCGGTCGATGCCAACAAGAGAAGAAATGAAGTCATCATACCCTGCCCCTGCATCAAGCAGAAGAATTCGCCGTACCTCTACCCCTGGCTACGGAGGTTAGACATGTACTTCCCTCATCTGCAAGATGTCAACCTTGACCCTCTTTGGGAAGAGGATATCAATCATAAACTAGCACTCAAACATGCTTTACTCTTTTCTACTCTTGATGAAGTAAAGGTATGTATAGTAGAAAAAAGTACATTGGCTGAAGCCTTAAACTATTTTTCAAAACTCTCTTTAGGCTACCCGATCTATACGGTAGATATAGAAAGTTTTGAACGCCTTAAAAACAAGTTTTTAGAGATACAAACGGGTTCAGACTTTGAAGAGATGGCAACCACTTCAGATGAGCTGATAGAGGTAGAGGGTGACCTTTTAGAGTTTATACGTAATTCACAAGATTTACTTTCAAGTGAAGATTCTGCGCCTATTATAAAACTGGTAAATTCTTTGTTTTTTCAAGCCTTACAAAAAGGTGCGAGTGATATACACATAGAAAGTGGTGAACGCAAAGGTGAAGTCCGTTTACGTATGGATGGTGCACTTAAAAAACATTTAGACTTAGATAAAAGCATCGTTACTTTAGTCATTAACCGTATTAAGGTCATCTCAAATCTTGATATCTCAGAAAAAAGAGTACCACAAGATGGACGTACGCAGTTGAGTATCTCTGGTAAAAGCATCGATGTAAGGGTTTCCATCCTTCCTACCTATCATGGTGAGCGTGTGGTCATGCGTATACTTTCTCAAAGTGAGCATATCCCTACTTTAGAGTCTTTGGGTTTTACAGAAGATATCACCATAGACCTCTATAAGCTCCTCAACCATGCCCATGGTATGATACTCGTGACTGGGCCTACAGGTTCGGGTAAATCAACCACGCTTCATGCCTGTATGCAGCACATTGCTACCCCCGACAAAAATATCATCACTGTAGAAGACCCTGTGGAGTACAATGCAGATAATATCTCTCAGATTCAGGTCAATACCAAAGTAGGGCTTACCTTTGCTGCGGGACTTCGTTCTATCTTAAGACAAGACCCCGACATTATTATGGTAGGGGAGATACGTGACTCGGAAACAGCCGATATCGCGTTGCGTTCCGCCCTTACAGGACACCTGTTACTTTCAACACTTCACACCAATGATGCGACTTCTTCACTGAGTAGATTGATGGATATGGGAATAGAAAATTTTCTTATCTCTTCTACCTTGCTTGGCGTTTTAGCACAAAGACTGACACGTAAACTCTGTAAAGAGTGTAAAGAAGTGACACACTTAGCACCTGCTACGATGGAAGAAGTATCCTTGCCTATAGAAGAAAACTACTATAAAGCAGTAGGCTGTAAAGTGTGTGATTTTACAGGCTATAAAGGAAGACAGGCGATAGGAGAACTTTTTGTCATTGACGATGCCGTCAAAGGCATGATGAAAGATGGGTTCAATGACCATCAAGTACGTGAAGCCATGAAAAAGAATGGTATGACAACCATCGCAGATAAATTAAAATCTATGCTCATCGCAGGAGAAACTTCCTACGAAGAAGCAGTACGCGTAGGGATAATGGACGGATAGATGCAGTTAACTTTGAGAAGAAGAAAAGCGTTTACTTTACTTGAAGTGCTTATCTCTATAGCTTTGCTTGGCATTATTTTGGTGGCACTTTTTTCTGCTGTTTCTGGTATGAAAAAGTCAAATACTCAGTTACTCTCTTATTTAAAAAAAGCAAAAACTGTGACACAAGCTACTAAAGTACTTTATCTAGATATCGCAAGTTCTGATGGTAATATCAGCATCTACCGTGATGAACGTGTGCGCTTATGTATGCAGGAGACTAGCAGTTCTTTATATGGGCTCTCTTTAGCTAAAGTATGTTGGCTAGTCCTTAAAGACAAGAATACACTTGTCCGTGTTGAGGGAAACAACTATACCCTTCCACTGCGTTTTGAAGACAGGGTAGAAGTAGACCCTGTTATGAGAGGGGTAGAAGTATTTGATGTGTACCATCAAGGCGATAAAGTATTGGTTTTGCTCAAACAAAAATCAAAAGAACCTATACGTTTTATGGTGCAAGGCATTACGCAACCCAAGGTTAAAAAACCAGAAATAAAAAAACCACTAACCAAACAAACTTCCCCCGCTCCTATCATTAAAACCCCATAAAGGATATGCATGCAAGAAACATATGAAAAACTAGGACTTTTTTACTTAGGAAAAGATGTAGATAAAGAGACTATGGATGCAAGCGAAGCTCTCACTCTTTTAAAAAACAAAAACTTTACAACCCATGCAGCTATCATAGGAATGACAGGTTCAGGAAAGACAGGTTTAGGCGTTGGCATCATAGAAGAAGCGGCTATTGACAACATCCCTTCTATTCTCATAGACCCCAAAGGAGATATGGGAAATCTCTGTTTACTAGACAGTACATTTTCTACCAAGGCATTTGAACCATGGGTAGCAGATGAGGCGAAGTCGAAAGAGATAGATGTGGGTGTATATGCAGAAAAAACAGCAACTATGTGGAAAGAGGGTATCTCATCATGGGGACAAACTTCAGAACGCGTAGCAAGACTGCAAGCCGTACCTAAAACCATTTATACCCCTGGTTCTTCTGCAGGTGTTGCCATCAACATCATGTCCTCCCTTGACGCTCCCCCCGCTGAAGTCATGCAAGACAGTGATACCTTTGCCTCATATTTAAAAAGCACAACTACATCGTTGCTTTCTCTCATCGGTATCAACGCAGATCCTTTGGACTCCAAAGAGTATATACTACTAGCACAAATCATTAGTATGTCATGGATGAATGAAGAAGATTTAAGTATAGAAGTGCTTATAGGCAAAATCATCAAACCTTCGTTTAAAAAGATAGGGGTACTTTCACTAGACGATTTTTATCCTCAAGATGCACGTTTTAAGCTGGCGACTAAATTTAATGCACTCTTGGCAAGCCCTTCATTTTCTTTATGGCTTCAAGGAGAAAATCTAGACATACAAAATCTTCTTTATGATGAAAATGGCAAAGCAAAAGTGGCTATTTTTTCTATCGCACATTTAAACGATGATGAGCGTATGTTTTTTGTGACACTGCTACTCAACAAATACATCGCATGGATGCGTAGACAGTCAGGTACTTCGGCACTTAAAACACTGCTCTACATGGATGAAATCTATGGTTTCTTCCCGCCTTCTAAAAATCCTCCGAGTAAAGAGCCTATGCTCTTACTGCTCAAACAAGCAAGAGCGTTTGGGGTAGGTGTAGTACTTAGTACACAAAACCCTGTAGATTTGGACTATAAAGGGCTCTCTAACATCGGAACATGGTTTATAGGTAGGTTGCAGACCTCACAAGACATCGAACGGGTTATCGACGGACTAGGAGGAAAAGTAGGTTCTTCTTTTGACAAAGGGGAAATTAAAAACCTGTTAGCCAATCTTAAAAAACGTACTTTTTTTCTTAAGTCTGCACACTTGGATGATGTACGTCTTTTTGCTACACGTTGGGTGATGTCCTATCTGAAAGGGCCTCTCAAACGTGATGAGATAAGTATGCTTATGAAAGCACAAAAAGAAACGCAAGAAAAAAGTGTAGACACAACGCCAAAACAGACTTCCCATGATGGTGGCGTGCAAAATTATCAAACGATAGATGAGAGTATTCCCCAATATTATGAACCTGACGCTACACAAGCACATACCTATAGTCCTACATTGGGAGCAAAAGTAAAAATACATTTTTATCAACAACGCAGAGGGATAGATGAGGAACGTAAATCTACCCTGACACTTGTACTTGATGAGAGTATGCAAACGATTGTCTGGGAAGATGCCTATACTGAGGCATTAGCCTTTTCCAAGTTTCCTCTCTTGGCTCCAAGTAAAGCAAAGTTTTACCCTTTACCCGAGAAAATATCAGAAGATAAAGGACTTAAAAAGGCCATAAGAGAGCTAAAAGAGTCATTGTATAGAAGTGAAAACCTCTCTTTATATCGTTGTGCCTCACCCAAGATGGAATCTAAAGTTGAAGAGAGTAAGTCAGACTTTATTGTAAGGGTACAAGATGCACTCAATGATAAAAAAGAACAAGAGATAGAAAAACTGCAAGAACGCTATGCTAAAAAAGAGAAAACACTTACCGACAGACTTTCCCGAGCTAAAGAAAGAGTAGAAAAAGAGTCCTCAGACTCTACCTCTTCTATGATAGAAACAGGTATCGCTGTACTAGGTGCCCTTTTTGGAAAAGCTAGTCCTACCAAGATAGGCGCTGCACTACGTAAGGGTAGTAAAGTACTTAAAGAACGTGGAGATATGAGTCGTGCAGAAGAACGTGTGGTAGCAGTAGAAGACGATATTGAAGCGTTAGAGTACGAACTAGAAGATAAGATTGATGCGCTCAATGACAAATATACGCTTGAGGATACCCAGATAGAAACGTTTAGCATCAAGCCTCGTAAAACAGATATAGATGTTGAATTGTGTGCAGTGGTATGGAGAGTGATGTAGGTACGTAAGTCTACGTACCTAGTATTAGAGATACCCTTAAGATTTACTACCGGGTTTAATCGCTTCAGATTTTCCTTCTTTACAAAGAGGACAATCTTCAGGTGCATACATTTCAAAGGTGAAGTCATCTAGTGCAAAAAGTGGTATGTTCTCAGGGAGTGAACATTCAGGTTTTGCTGTGTCATTTCCCCCTACACGTTTACAAAATCCTCTGTTGGCAAGTGAGGCAAATGCAACAACATTTCCACCAAGTGCTTCTATGGCATTGGCAGCTTTAAGTGCAGAACCACCTGTGGTGATGATATCTTCACAGATAATTATTTTTTCGCCTTTGGCTATGGTGAAACCACGGCGGAGTTCCATGCCTCCCTCTTTTTTCTCAACAAAGATAGAACGAACATCAAGTGAACGTGCGAGTTCATAGCCAGTAAGCACACCACCAAGGGCAGGGGCACAAACTGTGTCTACTTCTATCCCTGCTTTATGTATCATAGTTGCTAGTGCATCGGTCAATAACGCAGCTTTTTTAGGGTATTCCATTACCTTGGCACTTTGAAGGTATCTGCTTGAGTGATTGCCACTTGCTAGCAGGAAGTGCCCATCTAAAAGTGCATTGGCATCTTTATAAACTTGTTCAACATTCATCACTATACCTTAAGGATATCCGCTTCTTTGGTTTTAAAAGTCTCATCTACTTTTGCAACAAACTCATCTGTAACTTTTTGTATCTGGTCTTGTGCTTTTTTAGACTCATCTTCACTTATCTCTTTGTCTTTTTCAAGCTTTTTTACTTTATCGTTACTATCTTTTCTTACATTTCTGATAGAAACTTTTGCATGCTCGACCATACCTTTTGCCTGTTTAACAATCTCTTGTCTTTGGTCTGAAGTCATTGGTGGGAAAAAGAGTTTGATGAAGTCTCCATCGTTGTTAGGGTTTACACCAATGTTTGCTTCTTGAATTGCTTTTTCTATCACAGGGAGAAGGGTCTTTTCCCATGGGGTGATACTGATGGTTGTCGCATCTGTAGCAATGACATTACCTACTTGTGTAAGTGCTGTCATGGTGCCGTAGTAGTCTACTTTAATGTTATCGACAATACCTGTCGTCACTTTACCTGTTCTGAGGCTTGCAAAGTCTCTTTTCAGTGATTCAATGCTTTTATCCATATTTGTTGATGTGTTGTCTAAAATGTCGTTTATCATAACGTTCTCCTAGGTTTTCATTACCGCACCGACTAAATACCTCAAGTTTTGAAAGAGAGAGAAGAGGTGAGTAGAGAAATTTGAAGGACTACCCATAGGTAATTCAAAAATTTATCTGCTTGCAGCTTGCCTCTTCTCGCTCTTCCGAAGGGTGCAATGCTTTCGCCCATACTCTACGTTAGATTTTTTTGAATTCGCTAAGGCGAGTCCTTCAAAAATCTGCCTTGATTATAAACGAAATCATTACATCAAAAATTGAGGTATTTAGTCGGTGCGGTAATATAGGCAGATTTTACCCTTTTTTACCTTGTTGTGTATTGAGTAGTGAAGCGTGTGGTTGGGAGAAGAGTTGTTTTGAAAGGGCGAAAAGGTAAAGAAGCGCTAAGGCTTCTTTGCTTACATTAGTTGTTGCTAGGTGCAGCAGGGGCTGCGGGTGCTGTCTTCTCTGGTGTATTAGGTACTGCAGGTACAGCGGCATTGTTAGCTGGAACAATAGAATCTGTTACAGAAGCAGAGTTAGATTCGGTATAAAGGTACCCAAGTACCAATGTATTTACTACAAATGCAAATGCAAGTGTAAATGTTGCTTTGGCAAGAAAACCAGTAGGTCCTTTTGCTCCAAATACAGATTCATTACTTCCACTGTATGCGCCAAGACCAATGCTTGAGCTTTTTTGAAGAAGTACTGCAATAGTTATAATGATTGCAAGTACAATTTGTACGATTAAAAGTGTTGATGTCATCTATGCCTCTTTTACTTTTGAGTAACCCGAACGAATATTTGGGTATAATTTCGGCGATTATACCTAAAAAAGTTTGAAATAGTGATGAAACACACTCAGCCAAAGGAAAGATAGTGCAACAAGTAGCCAGACAAACATCAAGTGTTGTTCAAGAGTTCTCTCGTTTTGCACATCAATATGACACTTATAATATGATACAGGCAAAGGTCGCAACTGCTTTAGTGTCCATGTTACCTAGGCAATCATATAAAAATATTATTGATATTGGGTGCGGTAGTGGAGAAGTGTATAAAAATCTACAGTCACAGGCAATTGAGACAGAAAGGTTTGTAGCACTTGACACTTCATCTGAAATGTTGACACTTCATCCAAATCATGCAAGAGTGACAACAATATTTTCGAATTTTAACGAGAAAGATTTTTTAAATGATATTCCAAAGATGAAGTATGATTTGGTACTTTCTTCCTCTGCCTTACAATGGAGTACAGACTTGTCTTATACATTGGGGACATTAGCTACGCTCTCCTCACATTTTTATGGCGCTGTGTTTACATCAGGAACATTTAAAACATTACACCAAACAGCAAATGTAAAATCACCTATCTATAATATTGATACGGTACAAGATGCGATAAAAACTTACTATAGAAACGTACACTTTAAAGTACAGCATTATCGTTTAGAATTTGAATCAACGCGAGATATGTTTAAGTATATTAAACAAAGTGGTGTAAGTAGTGGAGAAAGAAAGTTAAGCTACAAGCAAACCAAAAAACTTATGGAAACCTATGCTTTGAATTATTTAGAGTTTGAAGTACTGTTTATTGAAGCGAAAAAATAAAAAGATGCATAATGAGGTATGCACCTCTTGTATGAAGAGAGATGATTAATCATCCCCCCCAAAGATACCAAGTAGTTGAAGCAGTGCAGTAAACATGTTCAAGAAATCAAGGTAAAGAGATACCGCAGCATCTACAGGTGAGTCATACGCACCATTTGCAATGTTTTGTGTGTCATAAATCGTAAAAAATGAAAACAACAATAAAATACCAGCCGTGATGATGATATGCATCATAGGACTTTGTAGTATAAAGTAGTTTACAAGTGATGCGATGATAACCACAATTAATGTAATAAAAAGAGGCTTCCCCCAGTTTGCAAAGTCAGATTTTGAGTTAATAGCAAAAATACTTAGTGCTCCAAAAAGAACTGCTGTCATTAAAAAGGCATTTCCTATAACCGCACCATTACCCATACCAATAAGCTGTGCTAAAAGTGGAACCAATGCTACGCCAGTAGTAAAAGTAAACACAAAAAGTGCTGCAAGGTTTAGTCCTGGTTGATTTCTTGTCATTCCTAGACCTACAAAAAGCATAAAGAGTTCAAATCCGAAGACAAACCATTTGTATTGTTGTATCACTTCTGCGTAAGGCATAGTTACATATGCTCCAACAGCAGCAGCAACCATACTTGCCGCTAAAAGTTGGTACGTGGTTTTCATAAAAGTTACCGAAGCACCTTCCTCAACATAACCTGCCTCAGCAGATGTATAGTCTCTATCATATAAAGCCATAATATTCCTTTGTTATAATATAAATAATGTGAAGAGTATAGTACATGCAGATTAATCTAAGGTTAATCTAGCGTACTACTCTTTTTCTCTTTGTGCTTGCAGTTTTTTATACTCATTTTGTGCTTGTGTTGCCTCAGATTGATTGCTACGGATAGTGTCGGTACTTTTGATTTCTTCCGAAACAGATATTTCTGGATTGCCTGAACATGCTGTAAACAACAAGAGAAAAGCCAAAGAGAGTAAAAAACGCATAAGATTCCTTATAGTTATGAATAACGAGATTATATGTTGATAGACTTAAATTCAAGCTAAACGAACAAAATTTCCTATATATAGTGTAAGTAAAAAAGAAAAACAAAAGAATTTGCATAAAAAGGGAAAAAACCCTTGACAATGATAAAGTTCGGTGCTATAATACGCGTCCAACAACACATGGACGGCTAGCGAGTTGC
>JALUYL010000066.1 GCA_027012955.1 Sulfurovum sp. | reverse complement strand
GTTAAGACTCTTGCCTATCTCTACCCCACAAGGTGAGATACCGCTAAGTCAAGTGGCTACACTCAAACGGCACCTCACCTTTGCCAAAATAGAGCGTGACAAGATGCTCTATAGTGTTGATGTGAACGGATACCGTGCAAAACGTCCTGTGACACACTTGACAGACGATACCGTAGCAGCATTAAAAGATGCAAATGTGACAGATATACAGATAGACCAGACAGGTGACATTGCTCAGATAAACGACAGTTTCAAACGTATGGCAAAAGCCATAGGGTTGGGGGTGATTGTGCTTATCATGACACTGATTGCGATTTACAAATCAGTCAGAATGGCATTTATTATGATTATGGTATTGCCACTTTCGCTTATAGGGGCTGCATGGGGTATGTTACTCTTTGACAAGCCTAGCTGTATGCCAAGTCTGTTAGGAATTTTGCTACTTTTTGGTATCATTATCAAAAATGCCGTCTTGTTGATAGATTTCTATCAAGACTACAGAGGTAAAGGCGAAACACCTTTCCAAAGTGCTCAAGAGGCAGTACGTGTACGTTTCCGTCCGGTGATGATGACTGCCTTTGGTACCATCGCAGGGATGATTCCTATTGCATTAGAGCAAGCAGTAGGACTTGAACGTCTTTCACCATTGGCAGATGTGGCTATTGGTGGATTATTGGTAGGAACGTTGTTGACATTGGTGTATATCCCGATGTATGCCTATATTTTTGACAAAGACAATAAAAAGACAAATCCTATTAATGAGGTATTGTCATAGTAGTATCTTTGAAGCACTCTTTTGTAGAGTGCTTTGAAGATGATATTTCATCTAAATTATTTTAAAGGATTAAACATGACACCAACACCAGAACAAGTAGAAGCAATGATGATAGAGAAAATGGGGGCTTTGCCACAAAGTTTGAACAGTGCAAAAGCGATTGACCCTAGATTTTTAGTAGAGCAGGCGATGAGTTCTAAGTTTAGTATGCAAGATGAGAAAAATCCGTTTGACCCTAAAACATCTATGATGCTGGCACTCTCTGCATCTATTGCATTAGGAAGTAACGAATGTGTGATGCAACAGACAAGAATGCTTAAAAAGATGGGCATTACCAAAGAAGAACTGGCATATCTTGTCAAGATTGTGAAACATGCACAGGGTAGTGCAGTGATGGGTAATGCCAAAGCAGCATTTGATACTTTTGAGAGCCTAATATGAAAGAGTTTTTAGCATATGGAGAAAAAGTTTTAGGTTATGAGGTTCGAGTCCTTAACGAGAGAGAAGCACGTGCAGCGGCGGCTATTTTGTTTGTGGGCGCGTTTTTAGGACTGATGAATGGAGTGATGCTCCATACTGCTATATTCTCAAAATATTTTGTTACCTTTTTTGCGATAGATTTTACGATGCGTATCATACAGCCACGCTATTCACCCAGCTTGATGTTAGGGCGTTTTTTTGTACGCAATCAAACACCTGAGTATGTAGGTGCAGCACAGAAGCGTTTTGCATGGGCATTAGGATTTGTTTTGGCATGGCCGATGTTTTATTATTTGGTGATACACTTTGAGCCTAACCCAATAAAGGTATTGGTCTGTCTCATTTGTATGACACTGCTTTTCTTTGAGTCTGCCTTTTCCATCTGTCTTGGATGTAAAATTTATGGATGGATCAAAAGAAAAGACCCTATGTATTGCCCAGGTGGTGTATGCGAGATACAGACGAAAGACCCTGTACAAAAGTTTAATATGGCACAAAAGATTATTTTACTTATGACAGTGTTTGCACTAGGGTATGGAACGTATGCTTATTTTACCAAGTTGCCAGATAGAACTATCTTTGTAAAACATATGAAAAATATGCTAAAAAGTAAAGCTGAACTTTCAGCCATACAAAAAGCCAAAGAACAGGCGGAAGAAGATGCCTTTTTTAACGACGACGATGATTTTTAAATATGATTTGAGTTTATATATTGGATTGAAGTAAGCGTCGGGTGGGTTGCACCCACCATGCAGGAAAATGTGTATAAGGTCAATGTTTTGCCGTAAGGGTTAATAAAAGAACATTAGGACTAGTTATCAAAACGTGAAATATTGTCAAATCTGCAAATCTACTTTGTTTTCATCAATATAAAGACATATTTGATATACTCTTAATATGGAAATATCGTAATAGCAGGATATTATGTTACGTTAAGAGTCACCCATCCAAAGTGCCTGTATAAAAAAATAATCAAATACATTACAATATAAACCACTTTTTTTTATAGGTATGTTAAAATTCAATATATATATATTTGGAATAAAATGAAAAGAAAAGTATTAGATTTATTTTGTGGTTGTGGTGGTATCTCTCTAGGTTTTGAAAAAGCAGATTTTGATATTAAATTAGGCATAGATGTATGGGAACCAGCTTTAGTAACATTCGAAAAGAATCATAGTAACTCTAAAACTATTTGTGGAGACATAAGTGAGATTCTTCCATCCACTATAAAAAATGAATATTTAGAAGATGGAGTCGATGTAATAATAGGTGGGCCACCTTGCCAAGGATTTTCAATCTCTGGAAAAAGAGATGTAAATGACCCCCGAAACAAACTGTATCAATCTTTTGTATCATATGTTGAATATTTTAAGCCTAAAGTTTTTGTCATGGAAAATGTTCCTAACTTAGTTTCAATGAATAAAGGCTTAGTGAAAGATGAAATAATAAAAGAATTTGAGGATATTGGTTATACGGTTACTTATAAAATTTTGCTGGCATCTGACTATGGTGTTCCTCAGAATAGAAAACGTGTTTTTTTCATAGGTTTATTAAATAGTAAAGATGACTTTTTATTCCCATTAACAACACACTCCGAAAGTAAAGTAACTTCAGGTCAAGCTATTAGTGATTTACCTGAAGATGAACTTGAAAATGGTTCAGCATATAATGCTAAACATCAAAGTGACTATCAAAAACTAATACGTCAGAATTCTGAAGGAATATATAATCACCAAATAACAAAACATACAGAAACAACGAAAGAAACAATTGCTCTTGTTCCTGATGGAGGAAATTATAAGAGCTTGCCAAAAGAATTACAGGAAATAAGAAAAGTAAATATTGCGTGGACAAGGCTTAATAGTAAAAAACCAAGTTTTACTATTGACACTGGACATAGACATCACTTTCATTATAAATTTAATAGAATACCGACTGTTCGTGAAGCAGCTAGAATCCAATCTTTCCCTGATAATTTTATATTTTATGGTTCTAAAACTGCTCAAGAAAAGCAGGTGGGGAATGCTGTTCCTCCTATGCTAGCTGAAGTATTAGCTCAATCTATCAAAAAGTATTTATTATGATTACTCCAATCAAGTATAAAATACCTGATGAATACTTTTTCAGGTTACACCATGTACGACCTCGTTTTAAAACTGATATTGAAGAAGTTCTATTATATGTTGCAACTTCAATATCAGAAATGAATGTTTTACCAAAAAAAGAATCTGATAAAGAGTTGAATCAAGTAATCAAACAATTTAAAAAAAATAGAAGTTCATCAGATAAAACTATAAATAATTGGAGAACAGAAATATCTGCTCTATTTGCATTTATTCAAAAAAGTGAGAAAAAACTGCATCCAAGTAAGATGGCCAAAAGGCTTTCTAGAAATCAATATCTAGATGAGTTTTTTAATTATTTTTTATATACCTTTCAATATCCAGGAGGACATACAAGACCTGATTATATTAAATCACAAATCCATGCAGGTATAAAATTTAAACCATGTACGTATATATTAAATATTTTAGCTGAAGGGGAAAAACTTTTAAAGAAACCATTTTCAATCACAGCAGAAGAATTGACCCAGTGTGCGTATTATGATTTAAGAGTAACTAGAGATGGCCGTTCTCCTAAAGAAGTCGCAAAACTAGTTTTAGAAAATAGAAAAAATAAAGTTAAGTACGATTATAAGTATGAACAATTAAAAAATGAAAAAACAGGTACATTTCCTTCAAGTGGTGATGTATACAGATATGCGGGTGATATATTAGACTATATGGTACTAGCTAACTTACTACATGATAAGGGAACATCTTTCTATTATTATTTAAATGATGAAAATGAAAATACCATTAATTATCACCTAACTCAAACAACTTGGTTTAACTCTTATGATGAATTCTATAATAAGCCTGAAATAGAAACATCAGATATATCTAATGCAGAAGAAGTATGGTTTAATTATGTAAATGATTTTGATTCTATAGAAGTTTTCTCTCCTCAGCTTAATTCTAAGCAATCAGAGAACCTTTCAAAACTTATACAAGAATATCATTCTCAATTAAAAGGTGGCAAAAGTGTCCCGACTAAAATTATTGGTGACTATGGTGAAAGTTTAATTTTAGCACATGAATATTTAAGAACTAAAGATAAATCCAAGAGACAACATATCATTAATAAAATCCCAACACATTTAGGTGTTGGATATGATATTCAAAGTATAGAAGTTGAAAAGAACAAAAGATATATAGAAGTCAAATCAACTAAATCAAAAAAAGCGAGTTCAATTAATAGATTTAAACTAACTCCAAATGAATGGGATACAGCTGAAACTATGGGTGACCGTTACTTTATTTATTATTTAGTTATTAATGACACAGAGAAAAAAATATTTACAATTCAGGACCCAGTTAAAAAATATAACGAGGGAGAGTTGAAAATTGACAAGTATTTAGTAGTGAACTTTTCTAACTCAAATGGAAATTGGCAAAGGTTATTGGAAATATGACATTAAATGTTACATCATTTTTCTGTGGATGTGGAGGTATGGATTTAGGTATACAAGGAAACTTTAATTATTTAAAAAATTTTTATAAAAAGCATCCTACAAAAATTGTATACGCTGCTGATTTTGATTCTTATGCAACAACAATTTATAATAATAATTTTTCACACAAATGTGAAACAAAAGATGTTCGAAAAGTTTCAGATAAAGATATACCTGCACATGATATATTGCTTGGAGGGTTTCCTTGTCAGTCATTTTCAATTGTCGCACAGAATCCACCTCGTTTGGGAATTAAAGATGAAAAAGGTCAGCTTTTTTTCGAAATGTGTAGAATATTGCAAACGAAAAAACCAAGATTTTTCATTGCTGAAAATGTCAAAGGACTATTATCTGCGAATAAGAAAAAAGCTTTTCCTTTAATTATTAAACATTTTGAAGAAAGTGGTTATTTTGTCAAATGGAAATTACTTAATTCAGCAGATTTTGGAGTACCTCAAAAAAGAGAAAGAGTATTTATTTTAGGGTTTAAAAATGAAAAAGATTACCAAAAATTTTCATTCCCAGAAGCCATTACAAAAGAAAATCATGTTCCTTTAAAAACTGTTCTTCAAGATAATATTATAGAAAAATACTATTTTAGTGATAGAGCGGTAGAAGGAATGAAGCGTGTTCAACATAAGATGAATAAAGGGCGATCCCAAAACATAGAATTACCATGCAATACAATAAGCGCCCACCTTTCAAAAGTTAGCTTGAATAGCACTGACCCTGTATTATTAGAAGATGGAAAATACAGACGATTTACTCCAAGAGAAGCAGCAAATATACAATCTTTTCCAGATGATTTTCACTTAGAATCTGTTTCAGAAAATAGACAATATCGTGCAATAGGAAATGCTGTGCCACCAGTTCTCATGTGGCATGTAAGCAATTCACTAATGGATATTATTACAACGTAGATAATAAGCCATATTAATAAGGATGAGGAACGAATAATTTACCTAAAGGAAAATTATCGCTCATGAGAATCGTTGGAGGCAGGCGTTGAAAGTGCACTTTTTGAATTTCCAGCTACTCGTATGAAGAAAAGGCTACTTTGCACATATGTAACAGCCGTTATTGAACCCTAAAGCTTATCACGCTCATCAGGTTCAACGTCAGGTGCATTGTTCAACAGTTTTAATGCATGCTCCACAGAACCTCTACGGGCTCTTTCTTCTAGATAGTCCACTGTTCTGAGTGTCGCTATCTTTTCAGATAGGGTATTGACTATAAATTGATTCATCGAAACATTGCCTTTTAGCTCTTCTATCTCTGCTTTGTAATAGTCAGGAATACGTAGTGCAAAATTCATTTTAGTGCTCCTCTTTGTTGTAAAAATTGTTTTGGGGTTAAGATGTCTATATTAACCATATAGGATATTATCTTAAAAGATAATAAATATTTTAAGCCAACTTTATGATATATCAAGATATATTGATATATAACTTAATAAAGGATTATCAATGTGGAAAGAATCAGTCGATTATTTTACTGTGGATTTACTCGGACTTACTGGACGTGTAAATGAAACGGTAAATTTTTTCATCTATGACAGTATTAAAATACTTTTTTTACTTGTCACTATCATTTTTGTGGTCTCTTACCTGAGAACACATTTTAACACGGAGTATGTTAGGGCACACCTACAGGGTAAATCCGAACTCTATGGTAATGTACTAGCAGCTCTCTTTGGGATTATCACGCCGTTTTGTTCCTGTTCTGCTATTCCTCTTTTTCTAGGGTTTATTCAGGCACGTATCCCTCTTGGGGTGACCTTCTCCTTTCTTATTAGCTCTCCTATGAACAATGAAATAGCCATTGCACTACTTTTTGGACTTTTTGGTTGGAAAATTACTGCTATTTATATTGGGTTTGGGTTGCTTGTGGCTATTGTAGGTGGTTTTGTTATTGGGAAAATGGGGCTAGAGAAATATATACTTCTTGATGTCAAGCCTATGGAGGGTGAACTAGAAGAGGTAAAGATAGACCTTACTCAAAAAATGCGCATAAACGAAGCGTGGGAATATACCTTGGATATCGTCAAACAAATTTGGCTTTATGTACTCATAGGAGTAGGGGTAGGGGCGTTTATACACGGCTATGTTCCAGCAGACTTCATCACCAAATATGCAGGTGGAGACAACTGGTATGGTGTACCTCTAGCTGTAGTCATGGGTATACCGATGTACTCCAATGCAGCAGGTGTTATGCCTCTAGTTGAAGTGCTGACACAAAAAGGGATGCTTTTGGGAACTGCTCTTAGCTTTATGATGGCGATTACGGCTTTGAGTTTGCCAGAAGCGATGATATTGAAAAAGATATTGCATATTAGACTTATAGGTATCTTTTTTGGTATTGTAGGCTTTGGGATTATCTGTATAGGGTATCTCTTTAATTATATTTTAAAATAAAACAAAGGAATAAAAATGAGTACAAATAGAATAGTAAGAATAGTAGTAGGTTTGGCATTAATTGCTTATGGTTTATATAGTGGTAACGCGTGGTTTTATCTAGGGGTTATGCCTTTATTTACTGGTATTATCAACTGGTGTCCACTTGAGATGAAGATGGGAACGTGTGATCCTGCATCGGGATGTTGTGCGACACCTGCATCGGCAGAAAATGCAAGCGCTTGTTGTACACCAGCTGCACCAAAAAAGAATGAAAGTGCTTGTTGTTCTACACCTGCTTCTGCACAATCTACAGTAGCAAAAGATGCAAGCAATCTCTCTTTTTCAGCAAGTAAAAAAGGTACTATAGAGATTTTAGGTACAGGGTGTAAAAAATGTAAAGAGCTTGAGATGGCTGCAAAAGAGGCGGTTACATCCTTAGATGCTGACTATGAAGTCATTAAGGTTGAGGATATTCAAGAGATAGCCAATTATGGTGTGACATCTACTCCTGCACTTGTAATCGATGGCGTAGTAAAAAGCAAAGGAAGACTCCTCAGTGTGGATGAGATAAAAGAAATCCTTTCATAAAATAAGGAAATAGCATGCAAATAGAAATTTTAGGTACGGGCTGTGCAAAATGTATCACGCTGGAAAAAATCGTAAGAGAGGTCGTTAGCCAACTTGATGGTGATTATGAAGTGGTTAAGGTAGATGATATTATGGAAATTATGAAGTATAACATACTGAGTATGCCAGGATTTGTCATCAATGGAAAGCTCATTTCGACAGGAAAAGTACTGAGTGCCACTGAGATTCGCCAACACATAAAAGAGGCAGAAGAAAATGCTTAGAACCGTTTCACTTTTGATGCTCATGGGTGTCAGCCTCTGGGCAAGCCAAATAGACAGCAACATAGATGACCGCTTTTATGAAAAAAGTGTCAAAGAGGCACCCAATGCAAAAGCGGTATGGGTACGCGACACAGACAGTGCCCTTGGCAGATACAATCTCTACCCTAAAAAGCTAGATATAAAAACACTTGCCCGCGCACATGGGCATTTGTGTGATGGGCTTGTACTTGCCTATGTGGAACTCTCCCATACACTACCCAAACTTTTTAGCGATGGTGTCATTGACAGAACCGACATTCGTGTTGTTGCTAAAAACAGTCCATGTCTGGTCGATACTTCGGCACTCATGAGTGGTGCACGCATCAACCATCAAACACTCTCTCTAGATAACACTTTGGGTGGGAGTTTTATAGTACAGCGTATCTCTACAGGTCAAACCTACAAAGTCTCACTTGCAGATAAAAGCTTCTTAAAAGCACTCAAAAGCAAAGAAGCAGTGATTAAAACAAAACAGAAACAACATCAAAAAGTAACAGCAAAAGAGATTGACGAAGTAGAAGCGTTGGCATTTGAAGCGATGCGTTATATGTTACAGACAAATCCAAAGAAACTCTTGAAAGTTACGGAACTCAAAGGCTATCAGTATCATTTCAATATCGATGGTATTGGCTCACGTAGTGATGTAAAAAACAAAAATGTTGAGCGATAACTAAGATGGAAGCTTTTATTACCCACCTTATGCAGTCTGATAGTTGGCTTGTTTTTGCAGGTGCTTTCTTCTCTGGAGGCATAACTGCGGCAGCTCCTTGTTCACTCGTGGCAGTGCCTCTACTTGTAGGTAGTGCAGTTGCTTTCAATAAAGACTTAAAGGGAAGAAAAAAAGCACTCTATACGTATGCATTTACAGCACTGTTTGCTTTGGGTGTAGCAGTGAGTTTCTCCATACTTGGATTCATTGTGGCAAAATTTGGAGGCTTTTTTTCGGTGGCACCGTTATGGGCATATCTTGTGGCAGGAAGTGCAAGTATGCTCATTGCCTTGTATGCACTTGGCTTCTTAGGAGAGGTAGATAAATCTGCACTCATTAGAAAGCTGATACCTTACAGACTTTTTGGTGGGTTTTTGATAGGGCTTATTTTTGGTGTGGTGAGCACTCCTTGTGCTTCTGCACCTCTGTTTGCCATTATGTCATTGGCAAGTAGCAGTGGGTACGTTTATGCATATGTACTCATACTGCTATTTGCACTGGGACACTCTTTGTTACTGCTTGTAGCAGGAGTATCCGTTGGATTTGCACAGAGTATTACTTCTAGTAGTATGGTATCAAAACTCTCTAATGCACTCAATAAAGGCTTTGCTCTGATTTTGGTAGGATTTGGTATCTACTTTTATTATGAAGCATATTTACAACTTTAGGAGAAACAAATGAAAAAAAATATGATATTAGCACTATTGCTTACATTGTCGCTTACTTTGGGGCTAGATGCAGGAGAAATGCACGGTCGTCCTATGCTCGCCCAAACACCTTATGCACAAGCCAAAACACTTTTGGGTAAAGGAAAACCTGTCTTTTTTGAAGTAGGTTCAGACACCTGTAGAAGCTGTCGTAAGATGGGTAAAAAACTCTATACACTTACAGAGGCACATCCTGATTATGTTATCAAGTTTATCAATGTAAAAGAAGAGCGTGAAGCAGCCATAGAGATGAAAATTATGATGATACCTACACAGATCATCTTCGATGCCAGTGGCAAAGAGGTCTATAGACATGTAGGTGTTTTGGAAGATGATGAATTGAATGGACTTTTAGAGAAGTATGGATTTTAATGAGTGTATGAAGGATAAAAAATGAAAAAATACCTATGGTTACTTATGCTAATGACATATGTCGTCTTTGCCGGTGAAATCACATGGTTAAAAACATACAAACAGGGTATAGATGCTGCGCAAAAAGAGCATAAACCCATATTACTGTTTATCTATAAACCAGGATGCGGTGCATGTGAATTTATGGAGGAAGAAGTCTTTACTGATAAAATGGTCTATGCGTATATCAATGATGCCTTTATTCCTGTAAAGGTGAATATCAATACCTATAAGGTGCCTAAAGATTTAGAAACGTATGCGACACCTACTTTCCAATTTATAGATGCTAAAGGAAAAAAACTCAGAGAAACACTTCTAGGTGGTAAAACAGGAAAATATTTTGTAGATATTTTAAAAGAAGCGGTGGATAATTATAAAAAAGAGGAAAAACTATGAGCGAACACCACCATCATAACGTCAGTGGTAAAAATCTTTTTATTACCATTGTTTTAAATATTATTATTACACTCTCACAAATTGTGGGAGGTATATTGTCAGGTTCTCTTGCACTCTTGAGTGATGCTATGCATAACTTTAGTGATGTCTTGGCACTCTTTATCGCCTATTTTGCAAACCGTTTGGCTGCACGTCCAAACAATGCAACGAAAACATTTGGCTATAAACGTGCTGAGATTTTAGCAGCACTTTTTAATGTTTCTGTACTTATAGGGATTGCAATTTTTCTTATTATTGAAGCGTTCCATAAATTTTACCATCCTGAAGCCATTAACTCAATATGGGTGATTGGACTGGGTACACTAAGTATTGTGCTCAATGCGGCAAGTGTCTTACTTGTGAAAGAGGATGCCCATGACAATATGAACATTAAAGCAGCCTATCTGCATCTTTTAACCGATGTCATGACTTCTGTGGCTGTTGTGTTTGGTGGCGTATTGATGTACTATTTTGGACTCTTCTGGATAGATCCTGTGATTTCTGCATGTGTCGCTGTATATCTTATATGGGCATCTTTTGGTTTGGTATGAGAAAGTAGCGCCATACTCATGCAGTTTACTCCAAAAGGGATAGAACTCGATTCAATTGTTTCATCTATAGAAGAAGAGCCAGAAATTAAAAATGCACATCACCTGCATGTATGGAAACTTGATGACAACCATATTCACCTTGAAGCACATTTGGATTTCCTTGATGATGTAGTGCTTTCTGTATCAAATAGGGTGATGGATAGATTAGAGAAAAAACTACATGATAGTTTTGATATAGAACATACAACCTTTCAGTGTGAATATGAGAGAGATGACAATAAAGAGATTGTAAATTAACAAATGTATACGCTGTGATATTGAAGAGTAGAACTATTTTTTTAATTTTTTATTGATTTTATATCACAATTTATACCTCTTTCAGAAAAGTTTAAAGAGAATAGGCATATAGTTAACTAACCAGTTGGTTAATTGATGATTGACCTTCTTCTTATATACTAAATAAAAAGGATTTAAAATGCAAAGACGTAATTTTTTAAAAGGTGCTGCTTTGGCAGCGGGTTCTATGGCTATGATGCCAGCAATGGCAAATGCAAGTATGATGAAACCTACAAAAGGTGAAAAGTTGCCTTCTGGTGCAGTGACTTTATACTTTGAATTCCGTATCATAGATAAATTTAAAGATGACATGTTGGCTCATGTAGCCGAGTATGGGAAAAAACTTCATCATACAAAAGGCTTCTTATCATTAAGTCTTAAAAATATGGTGGGTGATTCTACAATGGTACACAATTACCCTACAGCCTTAAAAGGTGTCTTAAGCTCTGCCTATTTTGATGCAAGTAAAGAGGGGAGTATGCCTCTGTTTTATTCACTTTTTATTCGTTTTGAGAATTATCAAGATTTGATGGCATCGAAAACAACACAATGGTTTGCAAAAGTTATTGCAAAATATGGAACACTCAGCAAAAACTATCATGAGGGTGTCTATAAAACTGTTGCAGCTGGCGATAGAGAACATATTTATATTTCACAATCAGAGATACAAAAGTTCTTAAAAAATCAAAAAGACAAACCTACAAACAGATACTTAACAGTAAATAATCATGTTGGTATTTTTACAAAAGATGCAGCTATATTTAACAAAAAAAGTACATCATTGCTAAAAGTGGCACAAAATACTTTCCGCCCTGCAAAAGGGGATTATGATTATAATCCGAAATTTCCAGTAGGAATTCCAGGCTCTTATCAAAACTTACATTACAGGAAAGCCATTGCTACAGAAATTTTACAGAGTGCTTTTTCTGATGGAAATGACAAAACACATTACCTTTTCCATGGAGTTTGGGAAAGTGTGTATGATCATGAAAATTCTCACACTGACCCTCGTTTTAGAGCCGATGTGATGAAAATTTTCCCATACATCGTTGAAGGTCCTGTAGAACCGTTTTATGAAACTATTATTTTGAATAATCATGTTTAATTTAATATAATGAGAAATAAATAGTTATTTAACAAAGGAATAAAATGGCTGAATTACATAAATCACATAGAACAGGTTGGTTGCGTGCAGCGGTACTTGGTGCGAACGACGGGATTGTATCAACTGCAAGTTTGATAGTAGGTATTGCTGCTGCAGATACAACAAAAGAGGGAGTCATTCTTGCTGGTGTAGCAGGTTTGGTAGCAGGAGCTATGTCTATGGCTGCAGGTGAGTATGTTTCTGTAAGTTCTCAGGCAGATACAGAGAATGCAGACCTTGCACTTGAAAAGGCGGCTTTACAAAATGAACCTGAAGCAGAGAAAAAAGAATTGGCAGATATTTATGAGTCCAGAGGTGTGGATCCGGAGCTTGCCGATAAAGTTGCCGAGCAGCTGATGGCACATGACGCACTGGGTGCACATGCAAGAGATGAGATAGGTATCTCTGAAGTGAATAATGCAAATCCTTTGCAAGCCGCCTTTTCATCTGCACTGACATTTACTGTAGGAGCGGCACTTCCTGTACTTGTGGCATGGTTTATGCCTTTAAATAGTCTGATATGGGCTGTGTCCATAGCATCTCTTTTCTTTTTGGCATTCCTTGGAGGAGTGGCAGCATATGCCGGCGGTGCATCCATTTTTAAAGGAGCCTTCAGAGTAACTTTCTGGGGTGCACTTGCCATGGCACTAACAGCAGGAGTAGGACAGATGTTTGGTGTATCTGTTTAGTATATACATTGGCTATAATAGTTAAATAAAAATATAAAAGGATAAAAAATGAGAAAACATGAAAGTTACAGATGTGAGTTGTGTGGGAATGTGGTAGAAGTACAGGAAGTTGGTGGTGGTGAGTTACACTGTTGCGGACAGGCTATGAATATGATAACTGTTGATCTTACTTTGGTGAACTTGCTTAAAGCTTTTGCGGGTGAGTCTCAGGCACGTAACAAATATGAATACTATGCCAAAGTAGCGCAAAAAGAAGGCTATCGTGACATCGCAGCACATTTTCAACGTGCGGCAAACAATGAAAAAGAACATGCAAAACTTGAACTGGCACTACATAACCGTATGCAAAATGCCAGTGAAGATTCATGGGGTGATACCCTTGCCAATCTGCAAGATGCTATCAATGGAGAGAGTTATGAGAACTTGACCATGTACCCTGACTTTGCAGCCATAGCCAAAGAAGAAGGACACAGTGAAGCAGCACGTCTTTTTAAGAACATTGGTCAAGTAGAAGTGGAACATGAGAAGATGTATAAAGAGTTGCTTGCTCGTCTGAGTGAAGGGCATGAGTTTGAAAGTGATGATGAAGAGGTATGGATATGTGAAGTGTGTGGACATGTACATTATGGTAAAAAAGCACCAGGTAAATGTCCTGTCTGTGGGCATCCACAAGAGTACTTTTCACGTAAAGTTGAAACAAAGTAAGAAAGGTAAATGATGAAAGATTATAGTATAAGTTTTGATAAGTATTTAAAAGATTTTGATTATCAAGAACGCAAAGATATGAAAATACAGTTGCCGGAGTTTTTTGAACTCTACGCTAAAGGTGAAGCACAATTAATTGATATTCGTTTTAATGAAGAGTATGAGGCATGGCACATCGGTTTTGGAGACCACATTCCGCTGAATGAATTGCCTGAGCGACTCTCTGAGATAGATAAAAGTAAAACGATTGTAACGATGTGTCCGCATTATGACCGAGCGGAAATAGCACGGCTTTATTTGAAGTTGAACGGTTTTAATGCACGCTATTTGACAAATGGTTTGCTTGGTGTTGTGGAAGGCTTACGTGGCGACAAAGCCAGAGATTATATACAAAAGATTAAAGGATAAGTGATGGATGAGTTAGCAAGAGAAATTGTTCCAAGTGCAATGAACAATATGCGTATAGAAATTGATGAATTTATTGAGTTATACAATAAAAAAGAGTGTGAATTCGTTGATATCAGAGTACCAATGGAAACAAAGGTATGGCAGGTGAATTTTGGTTTGCAAATTCCTGCGAATGAGTTGCCTGATAGACTGGGTGAACTACCAAAAGACAAACTCATAGTCGTTGCCTGTCCAAAAGCGGATCGCTCCAATATGGCACGATCCTGGCTGGCAATACAGGGATTTGAAGTAAAATACCTCAGTGGTGGGCTTTTAGGGCTTATGGACAGTCTCAAAGGTGGCTTGGCAAAAAAAATAAAAATTTAAAGGATGACTAATGAATCCTGAACTTATTCACTATGCTATCTACTTTTTTTTAACGCTTGGGCTCTCTACACTCTTTTCTATGGGTGGAGTCGGTTCGGCTATCGGGCTTGTGCCCATTTTTTCTATGATGGGAATGCCTATAAATTTAGCCAAAGCCATTGGGCTTTTCATAAACTCCGCTTCTACTATGACAGCTTCATTTATGAACTTCTTTCGCGGGGTTTTAGATATAAAATTTGCTATTCCACTTATTATTTCCATTATGATTACGACACCTATTGGTGCATGGTTAAGTCAATATGTGCAAAAAGAGGTTGTTGAGTGGATATTGGTAGCATTTTTACTTGTCAGTGCGCTGCTGTTGCTCTTTAGCAATCGGGAACAAAAAGTGGTTTATGATAAAGCATGGGTGCTGTATGTGATTGGTGCGGTGGTTGGACTTATCTCGGGAACTATTGGAGTAGGGGGCGGTTCACTTATTATGCCATTGCTCATTCTACTCGGTTTTGATGCGAAAAAGGCGGCTTATGCCATCAGCTTTGTGATTCCGTTTTCAACATTGGGTGCATTTGCGACTTATCTCTCATTTGTAGATATGGACTGGGTGCTTCTTGGTGTGGTAACAGTGGCGGCAATCATCGGTGGCTATGTGGGTGACTTTATTATGCATTACCGTTTGACGCCTGCACAGGTTAAAAAACTTATTGCCGTAGTGTTATTGTTGCTCGCGGCTAAAATGATTTATAAATTGTTAGGAGTGTAAGATGATACATGTAATGAAAAAAATTGCGGATTGGGTTGTTGAAAATGAAAAAAAAGCGGCAACAGATTGTTCAATTTCTGATGAAATTATAGATGAGTGGCTTAAGACCATAGAAGATCGTAAAAAACGCATGCAACAAAATGGCATGTTAAAAAGTGAGCAGTATGAAATGCTCACAGATTTGGATGAAAAGGTCAAAGAGATAGAAGCGATACGCAAAAAGAAATGTCATATAGATTAAAAATGAAAAAGGGATTTTATGCAGGATATACTTACTTTCAATACATTTATCACACAGGATATATTGATATTTTTTTATTATATAGGTGCGGTGCTTATGCCTGTTGTCTTGTATGTGTTCAAAGATTACCTGATAGCACATCTCTTTTTTGTAAAAAAGATCAATGACACACTGCATACGTTTTATGCTTCTTTCTCTTCCAATGGAAAAATCATCTTTTGGATGATGTTCGTCACCATGTTTTTGTGTATGGAACTGTGTTGGCGTATGATGTTTGAAGCGATGATTGGCTATTTTGACATGCATGATTATTTGTATCAAATCGCCAATCAGATAAAATAGAGAAAAAGGAGTATTTTATGCAAATGGGTGAAGCATGCCATACGATGCATGAGGGTGAGATACTCAATGCCGATAAAACAGAATATCCGCTCTTCCATGCTATTTTATATGGAGACAAAGTAAGTACAGAAAAGTTTTCCAAACGTCTGAGCTGTGCGATTAAGCATCTGCCTTTACGTGTCAAGTTTACTTTTGAGTACGACACACTCAAAGCAGTTGAAGAAGGTATAGTACAAGATCCAACACTCACATTGGATGGAGAGATATTTCTCGAAGGGCTTGTACAGGCTGAAACAATAACAAAAGCATTTGAAAGAGTGCTTGTAGAGAAGGAGTAGTATGTTATCAAGATTTATGCAAAGAGAGAACCGTTTTATACACAGTGAGAAGATGGCTTTTCTACTCTTGCCTATGGTGTTGATACCACTACTTCTGGAACTGGCACTACATAGCATTAAACCTGAATGGTTTGCGTTACATCGTGCACAGATACTTATCGCCAATATTCTTTATATTGTCATTGCACGTTTTGCTATGCTTGACACGGCAGTCTATATTTTCAGTCGTACTAAGAGTCATGTACACCTTGCATTGGTACAAATTGTACTGCTTTATCTGGAAGTGACGATTATTACTATCGTCTATTATGCGGCAGTATTTAACATATTTGATGTTTTTTCTCTTTTTCATTTGAGTGCGCAGTTTAGCACAGAAAACCTTACTGCCATTCATGCACATGGTTTTGTAACTTCTATGTATATCTCAACTGTGACCTTTACCACACTGGGTTCAGGAGACTGGATACCCCAAACACTTCCGGCGATGATTGCGGTTATTTCTGAAGTTATTTTGGGTGTGGTGCAGGGTGGTGTTTTTGTTGCTATTGTGATTTATGCACATCAAAACAAAGGGTTAAGTCCAAAGTTATCGTAAATTACCAATATTGATGCCTTATTTGTGGGCAATTCATAAATAGTTCACATCACAATGATAGAATTTTTAAAATTTAGTGTACCTCGCATATGAAAGGATCCAGATGAAACAGATAGTATGGATATGGGCTTTGTTAACACTACAAAGCTTGTTTGCCCAAAGCTTGACATTGAAAACAGCTATAGAGAGTACCTTGGCGCATCACCCTGATGTAAAAACTTTTATGTTACGCATACAACAGGCAGAGCAGGGGTATAATGTTGCGTATGCTGACTATCTTCCTCAGCTCGATCTCTCTGCTGTGTACAATCCTACCAAAACCTATGTACTTCCTGTAAATGGTATGTTCAATACTATCGAAAAAGATGGTTGGAGTGCAGGTGTGACATTGCATCAAAAAGTTTGGGACTTTGCCAAGACCTCTTCGATAGTTGATGCAACAAAGGTGGATGAAGAGATCGCCAAACTTTCACTGGGTGAGGTCAAAGCACTCCTGGCATATAAAGTGAAATCACTCTATGCACTTCTACTTGTGCAGCGTGAAGCAGTACGTGTGAGACGTAAAGACCTGGAGTCAAAAAAAGCACTCTATGCACAGTCTCAGGCATTGGTAAAACAAGGGCTTAAAACCCATGCCGACAGCAACCGTTTCCTCTCTTCTGTTTATGTGGCAGAAGATGCGCTTGCCATTGCCAAGGCTTCTTTTGAAAAAGCAAAGACTTCTCTTTCTCTCTATATGGGAAAAAAGCTTGACAGCAGTGTAAAACTGCAAAGTGCTGCGTTAAAGAAAACATATAATCTAAGCAGACAAAACGAAGTTGCTATGCTGGAAGACAACTACAAAGTGAAGATGGATCGCTTGAACATTGACAAAAACCGTTTACTGCACCAGTCTGCCAAGTCGGCACATTTTGGCTCTGTTGATTTGGTTGCTTCGTATGACCGATTTGATACGTTAAACAAGTATAACTCTGACTATGTGGGAGTGAGCTATAACGTACCTCTTTACTCTGGAGGAAGATTAAGTGCCTTAGAGCAGAAAGCTCGTATAGGGACGATGATTGCACAAGAGCAGGAAGCTTCAGATGCCCTTGCTCTGCAAGATGAATTTCGTGCTTTGTTGATAGATATTAAGCGTTATGGAAAGACGATACAAGCTAAAAAGGCACAACTCACTTCTGCACAAAGTACACAAAAAGAGTTGAATGCACGGTATAAAGAGGGACTTTCGACCTATATTGAAGTACTCGATAGTATTGCCCTTGCTCTGAATGCAGAACTGGGTGTACTCGAAGCCTATTACTCTCGTAGTCTTGCTTTATACAGGATTGAATACCTAAAAGGAAAAATCTAATGAAAAAATTATTTCAATACATTGCAGTCATAGTGTTACTTCTCTTGGGAGGTATAGTGTTTTATAAAAAAGTCTATATCCCTAAAACAACCTATGATACCGTGACTTCCACAAAAGGAAATCTTTCTGTTGAGGTATTTGGCATTGGGAATGTGGGGGCGAAGTATACCTATAGTATCACTGCACAGACTGGAGGGAGGATTCTTTCTATTCTTACAGATGAAGGTAAATGGGTTAAAAAAGGGGACTTGTTGATTACGATGGACAGTGTAGATGTTCCTCAGCTTCTTGATGAGTCAAAACTTTTAGCCGACAAGGCAGGCTCAGAACTACTTGCTACGAAAAAAGAGTTAGAGAGTCTCTTTGCACAGAAACGATTGGCGCAGATAACCTATGCACGTTATGAGAAACTCAAAAAAGAGTCGTTTGCCTCTAAAGCAGAGTATGACAAAGCAAAAGCAGACCTAGATGTTATTGCTGCACAGATTGCAGCGACGCAGGCGCATATTGTGTCTGCTCAAATGGAAGAAGAACGTGCACAAAAGTCTGTAGAGGCACTCAAGGAGAAACTTGCCAGATATAAGGTCTATGCACCTGTAGATGGCTACGTCATCGCACGTACGGCAGAAGTAGCACAGAGTGTACTGCCGGCACAATCCATTTTAAAGATAGTCAATCCTAAAGATGTATGGATTCGAGCCTACATAGATGAGAAGATTAGTGGTGCGGTGAAAGTGGGACAAAAAGCTGAGATAACGTTGCGTTCTCAATATGAAAAACGTTTCAGTGGCAGTGTAAAGAGAATCGTTGCACAAAGTGATGCTGTGACACAGGAACGAGAGGTAGATGTGGCTTTCGATAGTCTGCCTGAGCCTTTTTACATCAATGAACAGGCAGAAGTTCGCATTGCATCTAAGACCTATACAGATGTGGTGAAGGTGCCGTTAAAAGCGTTGAGCTATTATAAAGAAAAGAGAGGTGTTTGGACAGAGCATTCAGGCAAAGCACATTTTGTTGTGCTCAAAGTTTTGGCACGAGGTCACAGTGAAGCTGCAGTAACAGGATTGAAGACAGATACAGAAATACTGATAGACTCAGGAAAGAAAAAACCTCTCTCAGAGGGCATGAGCATACACTAATGATAAATCTTGCGAAAAAAGACATTGCCCATACTTTAGGAAAGTTCATCGTTACATCCATGGGTGTAGGGATGTTGCTTGGGATTGTGCTTATTATGATTGGTGTGTACAGGGGTATGATTATCGATGCACAGGTACTTTTAAATGATTTGAAGATTGACCTGTGGGTGGTTCAGGAAAATACACTCGGACCCTTTGCCGAACCTTCACGCTTGCATGAAGATATGAAAAATACCATAAAAGTCACAGAGGGTGTTGCAAAATCTGAAGGGCTTACCTTTCAAAACCTCCAACTCCCCCTAGAGGGAAATGAAGTGCGTGTATTTGCAGTAGGGTTTGACCCCTTTGGAGATATCAGTCCTATAGATAGCACAAAAATCGTTGCAGGTAGAGGCTTGGAGCGTGACCATTATGAGATGGTTGTGACAGACAAGACGGGATTTAAAGTAGGTGACAAAGTGCCGTTAGGCAGAGATGTCTATAGCGTTGTGGGGGTGACACATGGCACGGTATCTTCTGGGGGTGACCCACTGGTGTATGTGAGCTTGAAAGATGCACAGGCATTGCAATTTCTCTACTCTAATGCACGTACAAGAAATGACAGAGAACGAGGCATCAATGCACTGAACTCTCATATGATTAACGCAGTAGTCGCCACCGTCAAAGAGGGCTACAGTGTCGATGAAGTCGCAGATACGATACGAACATGGAAACATAACAGTGTCTATACCGCCACAGAAGAGAAGACACTTTTAACCAAAAATCTCATTAAGATGGCTTCCAAGCAGATAGGAATGTTTACGGTAATTTTGGTCGTAGTCTCGACTATTATCATCGCGCTTATTATTTATACGATGACACTGGAAAAGATGAAAGAGATATCTATTATGAAATTGATAGGCTTGCCTAACAGTATGATTATCAAAATGATTGTACAGGAGACACTGCTTATGGGAGTGTTGGCATTTATGTTTGCCAATATTTTTGCGCATCTTATCTATTCTAAGTTTCCCAAAAGGGTTGTTTTGGAAACTCCTGATGCCTTGGTCTTGTTCGTAGTTGTGATATTGGCTTCTATCTTGGCTTCTTTTGTGGCAGTGCATAAGGTGATGAAAGCAAATCCTGCAGAAGCCATAGGAGGTTAAAATGGAAAAAAATTATGCCATTAAAGTAGAGAACCTTGTCAAACACTTTGGTAAAGATGATACTTTAGTCGAAGTGATAGACGGTGCAGATTTCAGTATTGAAAAAGGGGAGCTTGTTGCATTGGTTGCACCCAGTGGTGCAGGTAAGACAACACTCCTGATGATGATAGGATGTGTAGAAGACCCAAGCAGCGGCACCATCTGGCTAGGGAATGAGAAAGTCTATGAGAACAAATGGCTTACCAAAGAAACCCGAAAAATACGTCGAGAGAAGATAGGGTTTATTTTTCAGGCACACTACCTGATACCTTTTTTGAATGTCATAGACAATGTAACGCTGGTACCTCAGACCAATGGTGTGCCACAAAAAGAAGCAGAAAGTTTTGCTATGGAACTTTTAGAGTATTTTGACATCGCTGACAAGGCACACAATATGTCTTCTGAACTCTCAGGAGGGCAGAACCAACGTGTTGCCATTGCCAGAGCATTGGCAAACAAACCAGAGATTATTTTGGCAGATGAACCAACAGCAGCTTTGGATAATAAACGTTCTGTTTCTGTAGTACAGATGCTTAAAAAAATTGCACTCGATCAAAATGTTGCCATCATCATGGTAACACACGATGAAGCAATGCTCCCATTATGTGACCGCATACTCAAAATAGAAGATAAAAAAGTAGTTTCAGAAGTTGTATCTGAAAATGGTGGAATGATTTAGTTTTATTCACTGGTTAAGGTCTTTAGTATTCGTGAAAAATAAAAGATATGTTCGTTGGTAAACAAATATATTGTATAAAAAGTGCTATAATTAATGTAATACTACATAAGGAATAAAAAATGAATGAAAAAACATCTTTTTCAATTAAACGATTTATAGGCTCCTCTTTAGGTTACTTTACTATCTTTGCGGGAATATTGGCTATGTTCTATATGTCTGACTCTCAAATGTTGGAATACAAATTTTTACTCATTTCGTCAGCTATAGTGGCACTTGTTTTAGGGGTTTATCATGGAAAGTATAAAGAACAAACAGATATGGATGCTGCGATAGATGCTGATATTACCCATATAGAAGATGAAATTATTGAAGAAGTAGAAGAAGTAGCAAAGAAATTACATCCTAATACATAAAGGATGTAATATTACTCATGAACATACATGAAAATTAATTTCATGTTAGATACTTAACTTTTATTAAAGGATTAAAAATGTGGAAAGCGCCAGAAGAAATAATAGGTATGGATAAGTTTGGAAAGTATGCAAAAATAGCAGGTATACTTTTTATGGTTTTAGGGGCGATTAGTGCATTATTCCCCGTATTTGGAACGTATGCTACAGTCCTTTTTGTTTCTTGGCTTATGTTACTCACTGGATTTATGGCAGGTTACTTTACATGGATTACAAACAAAGATGATTGGGCAGGATGGTTAAAAAGTTTTGTCTTGGTTGGTGTTGCTCTCTATATGCTGTTTTCACCGTTAGGTGGTATAGCAACCTTAGGGCTGCTCTTTTCTATTTACTTTTTTATGGATGCTTTTAGTGGCTTCATGATGGCATCTTCAAATTATCCAAATAATCATTGGTGGGTATGGTTTCTCAATGCTATATTGTCCTTGGTGATGGCAATGGTATTTGTGATAGGTTGGCCATTTACTTCTATGTATCTGATAGGTCTATTGGTAGGATTTAGCCTCTTTTTTGATGGTTTGGCGCTACTTATGGGTGCCAATGCTATGAAAAAAATGAATGATGATAACTAAACAAAAAGCCTTCGGACTATGGAGCGCAGTCTTTTTAGGCATAGGCTCCATGGTTGGAGCAGGTATTTTTGTACTTTTAGGTGAAGCAGGTGCTATTGCTGGTAACTTGGTATGGATATCATTTATTTTAGGCGGTATTATTGCACTGCTTAGTGGGTATTCATTAGCTAAACTTGCTACTGCATATCCGAGTCGTGGAGGTATCGTCGAGTATTTGGTGCAGTGTTATGGTGAGGGTGTCTTTTCTGGCTCACTCTCCGTACTTTTTTATCTCTCTGCTATGGTTGCCATAGCCATGGTGGCAAAAACTTTTGGTACCTACGCAGCGATGATGAGTGTAGGCGCCAATATTCCTATCTGGTCAAATGGTTTTGCCATAGTAATCCTCCTTATTTTTATGTTTATAAATCTTGCAGGAAGTGCGCTTATTGCTAAAAGTGAAACAGTTATAGTACTTATAAAACTTAGTATTATTGTGCTTTTTACAGTAGTAGTCTTTTTTTACATTGATCCTGCACTGCTATCTTTAAAAGATGCTCCTCCTGTAATGAATGTATTTTCTTCTGTGGCACTGACTTTTTTTGCTTTTGAAGGATTTAGGGTTATTACCAACACAGCAGAAGATATGGATAACCCAGGAAAAACGATGCTTAAAGCAATGACTGTAGCGATAGTCTTTGTCATGGTTTTATATGTTGCCGTGACGTTTGCAGTGTTTGGAAACTTACCCTTAGCTGAAATTATCAAAGCACAAGACTATGCCTTGGCAGAAGCAGCAAAACCAGCCTTTGGACACATAGGCTTTACCATCATGGCAGTAGCTGCCCTTATCTCAACGGCATCGTCTATCAATGCCAATCTTTATGCCGTGACCAATGTCACCTACCAGATGGCAAAAAACGGAGAACTTCCTAAAGTCTACAAACGTAATGTTTGGCACAGTAGTGAAGGACTTATTGTGAGTACTATTATCTTAATCGCATTTGTACTCTTTTTTGACCTTACAGAAATTGCAGCTATTGGGTCTATCTCTATCCTTTTCATACATGCGTTAGTGCATATAGGACATCTACTTAAAATAAAAGATACCAAAGCTTCAAAGTTTTTGGTTATTTTAGCCATTGTAACTATTGCGGTGGCTATAGTCTTGGCACTCAACTATACCTCTAAACATATTCCTGATGTGGGGTATTTTATTGCGGGTGGGTTTGTATTAGCATTTGTCATAGAAATAGGGCTTCGTTTAATGACAAAAAGAGTGATTAGTCCACAGACTTCTCATAGTGTATTTGAAAATATAGAAGATGAAATAAAAGAATTTATAGGAGAAAAATAATGGAAAATGAAGAAAAAGGAATCATTATAAGAGGTATTGATATACCTTTTATGGATTTAGTGGTATTATTGGTAAAACTAGCATTTGCAGCAATTCCTGCAATGATTATTATATTTACGGCACTAGGACTTTTATCGACACTTTTTGGTGGTGTGTTCAATATGTTTATGTTTAGAATGTAGAAGGAAAATAGATGAAAAATACGATGCAGGCAATCTTTTTTGGATTTAGAGAAATCCTTACATGGCATACAATGAAATATGCACTTGCAATAGGTATCATTGTGACTGCTTTGTGGATAGGTATTGGCATCGTGTTATGGGATAGTATTGTCGATTTAAGCAGTCATGTTTTAGGTTGGGTACCATTTTCTATGATGCGTTCTAACGGTGCATGGATGCTTTCTGCTTTTGTTTGGTTACAGCTTATCTTATTGACCTTTGCACTCATCTTTGCTTTTTTTGGAAATTTTATTCTAAGGTCTGTCTCTGAAGAAAAATATACTTCTTTCTCTTTGTTGGTAGCCATGGGAAGTGCACTTTTTTGGTCTATCATTTGGTATTTTAAAGGGGACTACATTTATGCACAGTTTTTACAACTTCTCACTTGGCTTCCTTTTGAAACGATAGAAAAAGGTATTGCATTTTTGATAGGCTTTTATATTATTTATAATGCGATTATCGTAACGATGCTTTTTGTCGCCAGTGTGTTTAGTGAACCGTTAATTGCTTCGGTTGAGAAAAGACATTTTGATGGTGAGGATGTATTGAGAGACAACATTTTCTCTTCTGTAGGCTATACGATTAAAGACAGTTTTATCTTCTTGTTGGTGTCTCTCTTAGCTTTTCCTTTGCTTTTTATCCCTGTCGTAAACATGTTTGTGCAGATAGGTCTATGGACTTGGCTTGTAAAAGATACAGTAGGGTATGATGCACTTGCATTGGTTTCGAATAAAGTAGAAAAAGAGCAACTTAAAGAACATCGCGTAGCGGTATGGTTTATTGGTTTTGTGACAGTGTTGTTTAACTTTATTCCTATCTTGAACCTTTTTGGACCTTTCTTTGGAGAGATTACAATGTTTCACTATTTTAAGAGCTTAGAAAAAAATGAAAAAGAAATCTATCACAAAAGGAAATTTCCATAGAAGCTTATTATCTCAAACTTATTTATTTTATGCTCTTTGGAGGTATGACCTTAGTTGCTACCTATCTCTATATAGGCTATAGAAAAAAGCAAAGGTTAAAAGATATAGAAAAGATACCTTTTAAAGACGTACATAGAAAATTACTCTCAAAGTTACCACACTATAAAAACCTCTCAGATGCAGACAAGCAAAAGATAGAAAAATCCATCATACGTTTTGTCTATACAAAAGAGTTTATCGGTGTGAAGATGGAAGTAACAGATGAGATGAAAATCGTTATTTCTTTTTATGCCTGTTTACTTCTCTTACATATAGAGACAGACAATTGCTACAACAACCTTCATACAATCATTATTTACCCCACTCCTGTGGTATTGAAAGATGTTAGAGAAAATGGTGGCATTTATACCAAAGAAGATTTTGTCATTGATGGTCAGTCTGCAAATGATACGGTGATACTTGTCTGGCATGATGCAAAGTTTGAAGCCTATCATCTACGACATGACAATGTCATAGTGCATGAGTTTGCACACGAGATAGACTTCATGGATGGCGAAATAGACGGTGTACCACCACTTGAAAACTCTAAGTATAATGAATGGACTTCAGTCTTATTTGAAGAGTATCAAAAACTCAATAATATAGCCATAAAAGATAGAGAATGGGGAAAATATAAACTGCTTGGGAGCTACGCTGCTACAAATGAAGCAGAATTTTTTGCGGTAGTTACAGAGCGATTTTTCGAATCACCCCATAGTCTAAACAGTCATTTCCCCGAACTCTATAAAGAGCTCAAAGATTTCTATAACATGGATACACTTTCTTTGGTGTCAAATTAGTTGATAAAGTAGTCTGAAAAAGTTCTTTTAACATAAAATTCCTTTTTGAATCTATCTAATGTTAGTTTTCTAACAGATAAATATTTTGTTTTATCTCTTTTATTGGTGTATTGCTTCTTGTAAGTATGTTAATAACTTTAAGTATGAGCCATATATTGAAAATTTTGTAGCATTTTACCTGTTACTCGTACTTGTTATATATATATTTATGGCATAATAATTATAAGTCACTTCTATACTTTGGATATATTATGATACAAGAACATTTCACAGAACAAACAGCTATCTTTTTCAGTGTAACAAAATGGGTATTTTTATCTTCTGTTATTGGTATTATTATTGGTACCGCTGTTACATTGTTTCTTAATATTTTAGAGTATTCTGAAAGCTCACGTTCACTCTTGCCTTTCCACTATTATTATACACTTCCTTTTGCACTTGTGCTTACCGTATGGCTTGTAAAAACATTTGCACCTACGGCTGAAGGACATGGTACAGAGAAAGTCATTTCTGCAGTACATAGAGAGGATGCTAAAATTGATATCTCCGTAATTCCTGTTAAACTTTTTGCTACGGTAGTGAGTATTTTCTCTGGTGCTTCTGTGGGTAAAGAGGGACCAGGGGCACAGATTGGTGCAGGGATTGCTTCTGCACTTTCAGGACTTTTCAAATTTAACAAACATGACCGTAAGAAACTTGTTATTTGTGGAATAAGCGCAGGATTTGCAACTGTTTTTGGTACACCTATCGCGGGCGCTATTTTTGGGGTAGAAGTATTGATTATAGGAGTCATACTATATGATGTCCTCCTTCCTTCTTTTATCGCAGGTTTTGCTGCTTTTACTACTGCTCAACTTTTAGGTATTAAGTACACCTACTATGACCTTCATTTTTATCAAGATATTACACTAGATTTATCACTCATTGCGAAAGTAGTATTGGCAGCGATATTTTTTGGTATTGTTTCAGATATGGTGATTACAACTGTTTCTGGGACAGAAAAATTTATTAAACATATTAAATTAAATAGATATCTAAAAGCATTTTTGGGAGGGGTGGTCATTGTTGTTCTTACACTCATATTTGGAGAACAATACATTGGTCTTGGATTAGATACGATTGGAAATGCACTTACCCCACATATACTCGATTCTGCACAAGCAGAAAATATTCATTGGTACACGTTTATCTTAAAAACCTTTTTTACCTCCATTTCGTTGGGCTCAGGAGGTAGTGGTGGGATTATTACACCTATATTTTATATTGGGGCAACCAGTGGACATGCCTTTGCGACTTTGGTTTCACCTGAGCATTTGGTACTTTTTTCAGCACTTGGGTTTGTGAGTGTACTCTCCGCAACTACCAATACCCCCATAGCATCAACTATTATGGCAGTAGAACTTTTTGGTATTGATATTGCACATTATGCGGCACTTGGGGCAGTCATTAGCTTTTTGCTTTCAGGACATAGAAGTATTTTCTCCTCTCAAATACTTGCCATGAAAAAGTCAGAAATGCTTTCGGTAAAAATTGGAGAAGAGATAGAAAATATTCATACTAGTTTAGAAGACAAAGAAAAGAAAAAAATAGATGATATTAAAGATAGACTGCATATAAAACGTGAAATATTAAAGAACCGTAAGCGTAATAAAAAAGAGGATTAATCCTCTTTTTTAGTTTTTTTACGAAGTACAAAAAAGATAAATCCTAAAAATAGAAGTACGCTTAATACACCCAAAATACGCGTCATTTTATTGACGGCTCTGTCAAATGCAGGTGTCTTAGTAAAACAAAAAGGGGCATCATTTCTTAAAATAGGGTCTCTTGTACGTCCTATTTTAGCTTCATTAATTGCCATAGTTAAATCGGCAGGAAGTTGGTTGACACCTAGTAAATAACCTGTAATCTTTCCTTTTGGTGAGAGCACAACAGTCATAGCTGGATGAATATAGCCAATATCTCCACTTTTTATCTTTACAGCTTCGTATTTAAAACCAACACGATTGGCAAGTTCTCCTGAACTGTTATTTTCTCCAATGACAAAGTGCCAAGTATCTTGAACATAATTTCGTTTCATCATGTGAAGCGTATTTTTTTTCTTTGTCAGTGCCAGAGAAGGTTTTTCTGTCTCGGCAAAACTCACCGTAATCACTTTATAGTCTGTATTCTCAGCCAGTTTTACTTTACTTAAAGCATCAGCCATTTTGTTAAGTTGTGGACCACAAATACCTGCACACTTGTAATAGTTGAGTGTGAGAAGTGTGGGTTTCCCATCCATGAGTTTTTTAAGTGTTACGGATGCACCATCTTCATCTATAAACGTGAGGTCTAAAGGCACCATAGTCCCGAGTTTTTCTGCCACACCTAAAGTTTGGTTAGAAAAGAGAGGCAATGTGAGCAAGAGTAAAATAAGGTATTTTTTCATATGTTGTACTTTGTTTTAAGATGAAGTATTATACTCCATGCTACTTAATGATAATAAGTTTATGTAACGAAAAACTAAAAAATGAATAAACTTTTGTTTTTACAACAATGTTTTAAATCATTATGCGTTACAATAATTCTATTCCATTATTAAAAGTATCACTATGATTGCTAAACTACTTACTGCCTCTATACTTACAGGACTTCTCAGTGGACTTTTTATTGCTTTTTATAGTTTTCTTATTAACCTTATGACCCATCTTTTTTTTATGGGTGATCCCATGAAAACCATACCTACATTACCTACTTGGTACTTGTATGCTTTACCTACGATGGCTATTTTGGTTGTCAATTTTATCGTTTCGCATGACGGAAATGTAAAAGAGTATGGACTGAATGAAGTTGCTGACTCTATTGTAGAAAACAAGATGACACTCTCTTTGAAGACATTGTTTCTCAAAGTTTTCGCATCTGCACTCTCGTTGGCTAGTGGTTTTACTGTGGGAACTGAGGGACCTAGTGCAAGTATTGGGGCGATGATAGCCTATCATGTGCATAAATGGTTCAAGCTCCCTAAAATGCTTGTTAAAATGATGTTGAGTGTTGGGGCAAGTTCTGGTATTGCGGCTATTTTTGTTACGCCTGTAACAGGCATAGCCTTTGCTGTGGAGATTATCGCCTATCAGTTTATAAAGCAGTATATTGGCTACTTGATATTGGCTTCTTTTGTAGCCTTTTCTGTGGGTATATACTTTTTAGAACCTATCGTTTTTTTACATTCTCAAGGGCGTTCTTTTAATTTTAATCATTTATTTTCTCATATTTTGTTTTTACCTTTTATTACCTCTTTTGTGTATCTCTATCTCTTTTTAAAAAAGAGGGTATTGAGTTTTATTGATTTGGAAATATTTAACAACCTTTCTGTTTATCGTAATTATATTTTTGCACTGATAGGGGGAGGGGTGATTGGTACAATTTTACTACTTCAACCAGAAGCAGCCTTTTCTGGTCATGCTTTGGTACTAAGTCTGATTAACTCTGAAACAACAATCCCTCTTTCAATGATATTTACCATCCTTATTTTACGTATTATAGGTACAACGGTTGCCATCTATGCCAATGCTGTAGGAGGGATATTTTTACCTCTTATGAGTATTGGTGCCTTGGTTGGGTATGGTTATGCTGAACTGATGATAGCGTATGCTGGATTAGATATTGAACCTTTTTATTTTGCAGCTGTGGGTGCTTCGGTGTTTATGGGGGTTATTATGAAACTGCCTTTGACAGCTGCGGTTCTGGCACTAGAGACAACCTTTGACTACAATGTGGTCATTGGTACAGGTGTGAGTGTGGTCTTGGTGGAGTACTTCTCACAAATCTACTTTACCATCCAAAGACGCAATGTTACAAGAATTGAGAGAAAGCGAAAGAGCGTTGAGACACCTAAAGAGGCGAGTCAACAGGTAGAAGAAGATACTGTTTTGTAATTCAACTCATTTTCATAATAATATCTTCTAATGAGTTCGCCGCCATTCTCATACGTTTACTTATCTCTTTGAGTTGAGAGAGTAATTCTTTATGGATGAATATTTTTTCCATATCTTTTGACTCAACAAGACTAGACACTTCTTCTACGTAGATATCCATCAGTGTATCATAGGTGTCTCGTACTCTTTTGGCACTTTGTGCTGTTTTTTCACGGTTGCTTTTGAGTGTTTTAAACCCTGCGGTTAATAGTTCAGCTTGAAGTTGTATCTTTTTTATCAGGGCATTATAGACGTCATTCTCTTTATGTATTTGGTATGACTTTGCTTCAATGAGAAAATGTCTGATACTGATAGCAATCCAGTCAAGTTCTGTAATGACACGATAAATAGACTCCCTGTCTATGGGGGGTGATAAAAACATTTAAAAGGTTTTTCATGTTCTTGTCTCTGATGGCTTGGGCTTGATGTTGATCCTGCAAGATGGCTTGACAGCTCTTTTCATTGGCTTCTATAAAACATTTTTGTAAATCATCTGTAATCTGTTTAATAATCATAGCATGCTCGTCCAGTGCAGCGAGAAAGTCTATCTCTTTGGGCAAAATATATTTTTTAATGAGTGATACAATCATGAAATAGCTCCTAATAGTTTAATAAGTAAATATGCATACAGCGCACCGAAACATATGGATACTGGTACATTCACCAACCAGCCCACTATAATTTGTCCTGCACGTCCCCATGCAACATGAGAAGGTTTTTCTGCCGCACCGTTTCCCAGTAGGGTGGCTGTTACGACTTGTGTGGTTGAAGTAGGGGCACCAATGGTAGTTGCAAGTGTATTGATGAGTGCAGCGCCTAGTTGATTGGCAACGGAATGTATGAGTTTGACATGGTAGAGTTCAAAGCCTAAAGTTTTGATGATACTCCACCCTCCAAACATCGTACCTAACGTGATGGCAGAAGTACACATGATAATGACCCATAAGGGGATGGTAAAAGTTTGTGTATGGTGGGAAGCCAAAAGCATCATCCCTATGATTGCCATACCTTTTTGTGCATCATTGGCACCATGTGAAAAACCTAGCCATGCTACAGAAAAGTATTGTGAAATGACAAAAAATGAACGAATTTTAATGCTGAAGCGTTTAAAGAGAAAGAAGATGAGCTTCATGATGAAAAAACCAACGATAAAACCGAAAAATGGGGAGACAAACAGACCAGCAATGACTTTCATCACACCTGTGAGTTGACCTTGATAGAGTGCATCTAATCCCCAGTTAATCTGTTCTGTACCTACAACATAGAGTCCCGCTCCTACCAATCCACCCGCAAGTGAATTGGATGAAGAGGAGGGGAGACCAAACCACCATGTGATAAGGTTATACGTCACTGCAGCCAATAGCGCTGCAATGACAAGTGCCTGTGCATCGATAAGTTTTGCCTGTTTCATATCGACAAAGGTACCGATGGTATCTGCCACAGCTAAACCTACAACCAGTGGTCCAAGGAAAGTAAAAATACTGACTATGGCAATAGCTATCCATGTTTTCATAGCTCTTGATGCTATGGCTGTGGCTACCATATCTGCAGAGTCATGAAAACCATTGGTAAAGTCAAAGATAAAGACAGTAACAACGGTGATACCTAGCAGAAAGGTAGTAATATCCATCTAAATGACCAAACTTTTACCTAGTCTGGAAGATAGACTTTTAGTTTGCAACCAACATATCACAGGCTACATCCTCTAAAAGTGCTACTGATAAATTGTCTGCAACAAAAAAATCATCTCCATGTGAACATACATAGAGAATATCAAAATCTTTTTCTTGCAGATAGTCACTCATTTGTGTACCTAAAAAGTCTCCATCTATAAAGAATTTACCTTCTAGCCCACTTTCTTCTTTCAGTGCTTCAAATGCCTCTTTTTGTGCCTCTTCTATAATCTGTATGTTTTGTAAATCAGCTTCCATACTTGGATCAACAATATATCGATAGTCATAAAAAAGCTCAATATCACTTTGTGGAAAATAATTTTTTGCTTTTTCTATACATTGCGCCGAAGGACTTCCTGCATCAACAATAAGTGCCATTTTTTGGTATGTTTGTGTTTTACTTTTAAGTACAAGTATGGGTTGGGTTATTTTACTCACAAGTTTTTGTGTAATATCTTTATGATACCCTGTAATCACAAAGGTCTCTTTATCTTCACGTATCAATGCCCAAACTCTATCTGCAGTATCGTCTATCTTGACAAATACAACAGGGGTCTTTTCAAAGTCAAAGGTATTGACTTTTTCAAGAATAGATGCTTTGATTTTTTCTTTGTCTAGAGGTAACTCTTTCTCGCCTGAACGAAAAAAATCAGGAATCTCAAAAAGTGGTCTTTCATGGACATAAAGTATTTCTACGATGGCATGGTACTTTTTGGCAAAAGCAAATGTTTTAGCAAGTACTTCATCAATCATAGTGAAATCATTGAGTACAGCAATTATTTTTTTAACAGATTGCATATGACATCCTTTAATAAATTAGATAAGCCCTAACTCTGCAAGAAAAGCTTTGACTTTTGGTGAAATTTCACTTAGCTCTGCCATGAGTGATTCCCATGCTTTATCTTCATTAAACCACTCTTCTATACGTTTGAACGAATCACTTTTCTCTTCTTGGCTTAGTGCATCTGTTTTATCTATATTCTCTTTTATTGTTTCTAAATGTTTTAAATTACTTTGACTCATAGCTTTCTCCTAATATTGGTTAAATTCGCCATTGGCGATCTCTTGTTTAAGTTCGTCCATTGCCTCTTGCATGACCGAGATGATAAGTTCAGCAGATTTTCTGTCATCATTCTCTGGAATATCCCAGTCAAATATCTTCATATTGGCTTTAAAAGCAAGGCGTACCTCTTTTTTAATTTCTGATTTCATTTTGTCTATTTCTTGTTCTTGTGGTGTCATTGATTTTCCTTGTTATTTATTAGTATAGTTTACATCAAAAGTGTTAATTTAGAGTTAATGTTTTAAAGTTTTTTTAGCAAGTTTAGCATATCCCCATGCCCCTAAAGTAAGTAGTGCATAAAGTATAAGAATAAAAAGCATCTGTTCAGGTTTGGTCTTATATTCATACCATAAAATAAGGATAGACCCTATACTGAGTCCTAGTATGGCAATACTCGTAAAGAGTGTGGAAGAATTTGTGGCGTGCCGTATTTTGAAGTTGGCGATAGCCATGAGCAGAGATACAAGTAAAAAAGTAATACTTCCAAATTCTAAAATAAGTCTCAATCCTCCCACCAAGATGAGCATAGATGCAGTAGCAGCCATTGCCATAATGGCATAAGAAGGAATCATATTTTTACGTTTACTTAAAATCTTAGGAAGGTAATGGTCATCTGCAATACGTGCCATTTGACGTGAAGAACCAAACATCGTACCGCTAATAGCAGATGATGTAGCAAGTACAGCACCAGTGATGACCAAGTTCCGACCCCAATTCCCCATGATATCTGCAGCGCCAGATGCTAAAGCATACTCTTGATTTTGTATAAGATCATGCACGGGGATAGCCACTACTGAAGCCAAAGAAATGATAAAATAAATCAATGCTACCAGTATTAAAGCACTGTAAATAGCTCTTGGTATATTTTTATCTGGATTGTCCATTTCGTTGACTGCATTGATGACGAGTTGAAAGCCTTCATAGGCTACAAATGTTACAGAGGCTACTATTAAAATATTGAGAGTTTTTGCGTGTTCAATATCCTGTATTAAAGTATCTGAAAATGTTTTAAAATCAGTCTCACCATAATAGATAAGCATCATAGATATAATAAATAAGATAAGCAATTTAATGTAAACCATAAGGTCTTCTAATTTCCCCATACCTTTCACACTCCAAAGATTGATAGCCGCAAAGATCCAAATGATTAAAATAGCAATGCCTTTACGTACCCATTCATTATGTGCATACTCTGAACCACTGATGCCATAAGAAGAAAAAGTATAGGCGTATAGTGCGAGGGTGGAAATGTAGCCAAAAATGGTATACCAACCTATGAAAGAAGCAGCCATATGTGAGTTAGGGTAGGTACGTTTAAAAAAGGCATAGGTGGCACCTTCATCTTTATAGTATACACCTAACTTGACATAAGAGTAGGCGGCAAAAAGTGCTATGACACCTCCTAGAGCTATGGCAAAAGGAGCTAGAAACCCTACCATAGAAACAGAAATACCGAGTATCGTAAAGATACCTCCCCCTACCATACCACCTACAGCGATAGCGATAAGCTCTTTAAGTCCAAGATTTTTGATTGTGGGTTGTTTAGGCACGAATTATGACTTTTTATTTGTATGGCATTTAAGTGAAGCCGCTTTAATAAAATGTAGTTTGTCTAAAATATGTCCAAATTCAGCATCTTCTTCTTCAAACTTCTTTTTGAGTTTTGCACGTTTCTCTTCAAGTGCTTTAATTTGTTTTTCTATATCTTCTGGATCAGCATGACAATCTTTTGCTGCTTCTGCTTCTTTTTCAAGTACCCAATCCATTGCTTTTTTTATAAATTCAACCATTTATTTTCCTTAATTATAGTATTTCTTCAATATCGTGTGCCAATTCATCGGCTTTTGTCTTCTGATGACTTTTTGCATGTGCTAATGTAGCCCATAATGCACCTATCGTACTTATAACGATAAATACCCATGGGCTAATTGTATCATAAGCATAATAATCTATCATTGCTGTCAGTGTAATAAAAAGTGAAATTTTACGCTTTAGTTTCATTGTAAGTTTACCTAGATGAGATAGTTAAAATTGAAGATATTGTAAAGAGAAATGAGGATTTAGTGAGTATCATCGCTGTATTTCAGGATGTTACTCAGAAAATGCTTGGGTTTAGGTGTGAAAGTTAAGTTATGTAAAAATATAGAATCTGAATTCTTTTTGTTATTCAAGGGATCTAAAAAATACTCAGTCTAAACATATTTATGGTCAGATTAAACCTATTTCGCTAAAATAATAGCCAAATATAACACACAAGGTACAAATATGAAAATAGTAGTAATCCAAGGTCCAAACCTCAATATGCTTGGTATGAGAGAGCAAAATATTTATGGTCCTATGAAATTAGAAGATATTCATGGTCAGATGAAAGCATTTGCAGAGCAAAACAAAGTTGAAATCGAATTTTTTCAGTCCAACCTAGAGGGTGAGATAGTCGATAGAATTCAAGAGTGTATCGGTGATGCGAATGGTATTATCATCAACCCCGCGGCATATACACATACGTCTATCGCTATTCGTGATGCTATCGCTGCGGTGCAGATACCTACGCTTGAAGTACACCTTTCAAACATCTATCAAAGAGAAGAGTTTAGACACACTTCATTGACTGCGCCAGTATGTGCAGGTCAAATCACAGGTATGGGACCATTTGGTTACCACTTGGCGATGGTAGGTATGACTCAGATACTTAACGAAGTGAAGATGATGAAAGAACAACAAGCCAAAGCACAACAAAAATAGTTTTATACTCCTTCCTCTCCTCCGAGAGGAGGGTTATACTTAAGGGCACCTCCAATAATAGGTGATACTCACAACATCACTAGCTTTTGTCTAGGCTAGGCACTCTTTTGAAACCCTAGCCGTAGCTAAGGTAAAAAAGAGTAACAACGCATAGGCGAAAGCTAGTGATGCCCCTTGGGTGGGCTTTGCAAACGTAATCTTGCACAAGATATTTACTTCGTCTTAGCTATGGCTAGGACTCATAAATCTCTTGTACAATCTCACATTTGCAAAACCCATTGTGGGTATTACCTATTATTGGAGGTGCCCTTTATCTAACTCACTAAAGGTCATCTATGAACTACATGCTCAAAGACGAAAATGCCATCTATTATGAATGTGGCTATAGCTGTGACAATGCACTTTACCTACGTTTAGGGAAAGAGGCATTTTTCATTACGGACAGCCGTTATACGCTTGATGCCAATGAACATGTGGTAGATGCAATAGTCATTATAAATGGTGATCTTTATGGTGAGGCAGTCACTTTGCTTAAAAAAGCAAAAGTCAAAAAAGTGATTTTTGATCCTAAAGAGTGGACGGTAGATGGGTTTGAACGTGTACGTTCTCATGTGAAAGTAGACTTTAAACCACAGGTAGATTTTTCTCATAAAAAGCGCATCATCAAGTCTGATGAAGAGTTGAAAATCATCGCCAAAGCTGCGAAACTTGGGGCTAAGGCATTTAAACACTTAGCTAAAGAGTTTAGAAAAAATGGTTTTGGGAAAGATGAATATACTTTAACCCACGAGGCAAAAGGTATTTTGGGTGACTTTGGTAAGTATGCGTTGAGCTTTGACCCTATTGTCGCTATCAACAAAAATGCAGCAAAGCCTCATGCATTGCCAACAGAAACAGTTCTAGAGAAAAATGACCTACTTTTGGTAGATGCTGGACTCAAGTATAAGCGTTACTGCTCGGACCGCACACGTACAGTGCAGGCAGACAAGTACCTGATGTTCGATACCAACCAAAGCTATAAACGAAAGAAGATACAAAAAGCGTATGATACCGTACTCAAAGCACATGACAATGCTATAGCCAAAGCACGTTCTGGCATGAAGGCTAAAAAGGTGGATGCGCTTACACGTGATATCATCGAAAAAGCTGGGTATGGGAAGTACTATGTACACTCAACCGGACATGGGGTTGGACTTGATATTCATGAGATGCCTTACATCTCTAGCAAATCAGATACTATCATAGAAGATGGGATGGTCTATACTATAGAGCCAGGTATCTACATACCCAATGAGTTTGGCATACGCATAGAAGATATGGTAGCTATGGTAGATGGTAAGGCAAAGGTACTGTAGGGTGTTGTACCCTTACAACACCAAAATATAAGCATGATAAAAAGAGAACTAAATAGTCAACACACCTTATTAAAAACAAAGCTCTATCCTTCTTCTTATCAGACTAGAGGAGGGCATAGGGCACTTTTAGGTATTGGTGGTAATATAGGGGATGTACCAAGACGTTTTGAACATCTCTTTTGGTATCTAAAACGTAGCCGCTTTGTCCGTGTGATAGAAACAGCGCCGATGCTGAAAAACCCTCCCTTTGGTTATACAGAGCAGGAGGATTTTTATAACTCTCTACTTTTGGTAGAGACTCAGTTAACCCCTCGTGCATTGTTAGACTATGTGTTGAGAGTAGAAAAAGTGTTTGGGCGTAAGCGTCTTTTTAAAGATGGACCAAGAACACTCGATATAGATATAATATTTTACGAAAATGTGAAAATGGATAGTGCAAGACTAACCCTACCTCATGTAGGCTGGAAACAAAGGGCTTCTGTGCTGATACCACTTTCTCAGATGAAAAAGGCAGTAGTGTGATACAAGAAACATTTGTAGCAGATGACCCAAAAAGCGCGTATGAAGAAGCTGTGGGTAAATATGGTGCAGGACTAAAACTTCTCTCTGCAAAGCAAGTGAAGTATGAAGATGGACAGTTACGCTGTGAAGTCGCCATAGAAGTCGCCGAAGAAGTTTTTTTGGCTAAATCTTGTGATGCCATACCTTCTGTGCAACATAGCATGACACCATCAAGCGATGAAACAGCTTTACTTGAAGAGTTAACCACACTTAAAAAACAGTTAGCAAGTATGAAAGAAGAGATACTTGGTGTTGAAGATGACAGTGTATTGGCAAAAGTCAAGAAGCTCTTTGTTTCAAAAGGCATTGCAAAGCAGTGGCTAGATGATGTACTTATCTCTCTCATGGGTAACCATATTTTAAATGACGATACCCTTTTGGTTTCGTATATCCTTGAAGAGATAGATGAGTCTTTAAAAGTGGTCGAAGAGTCTTTTGATAGCCCAAAAATTATGATGCTTGTAGGTCCAACAGGTGTGGGTAAAACGACTACCATCGCAAAACTCGCTGCCCGTTATGCCTACATGATGGACAAACCTTATAAAGTCGCGTTTATCAACTTAGACAGCTATAAAGTAGGTGCCTTTGATCAATTGGGACACTATGCAGACATCATGCAGATAAAGCATGTGACTGTGGACTCTGTAGAGACCTTTATAAAAGGGCTTGAATCTTTACATGACTATGATGTGATACTTGTAGATACGGCGGGTATGTCTCCGTACGATACACAAAAGTTCATCAAAACTGTAGAGTTTGTGCAGTCAGACATACCTCGAAAAATAGAAGTAAATTTACTACTTTCTGCTACAGTTAAGTATGAAGATATGGATGACATTTATACTAACTTTTCATTTTTAGATCTTCATTCGGTGATTATCTCTAAGTTTGATGAGACAAAGCACTTGGGTACGTTACTAAACTTTATGTTGCTCTACGATGTACCGATGAGTTACTTTTCCATAGGGCAAGAAGTTCCAGATGACTTACTTGTAGCATCTAAAGAGTACTTGTTAGAGCGTTTTATAGGTGATTTGGATGGATAATTAGCCATGCATGGAGAGACTCAGGCAAATCGTCTCGCGTCTTTGATGCAAAAACATAAGAGTCTGCCTAGCTATGAACTTACACTGCCCCTTGTCACGGTGCGAAGTTCAAGTTTAGACAACTTAGAAGTGGATGATGTGCTACTTATGGGACTTGAAGCATTGGAGTGTATACTTTTAAATAATGATATAGTATATGCCCATGTTATACCAGTACGCAAAAAACGTAGTGTTATGATGGAAGTACTTAACGTTGTCAAACGTCAAGTTTCAACAACACGAAGAAAAGAACATGAAGTTCTGAAACTTTCGTTTGGTACAGTGCAGAGTCGCATCGTAGAAGTAGGACATACGATAGATGTGTCGCAGATGGATTTGGAAACAGTTTCCCTTATGCGTAAAGAAAAACAAATAGCCACAGCATCACTCGTCAATCTTGACGGGAAGATAGCTGTGAAAGTAGACAAGGTAGAAAAAAATGGCTAAAAAAGGTAAAGTTTTAGTAGGTATGAGTGGTGGAGTTGACTCCACGGTAACATCGATTCTTTTGCAAAAAGAGGGGTATGAGGTAGAAGGTGTGTATATGAAGTTACACCATAAACCTGGTTACCATGAGTCAAACTTCACTAAGGCACAGCGTGTCGCAGAGTACTTGGGTGTGAAAGTACACTTCTTGGATCTCAGTGAAGAATTTAACGATGAAGTATACTCTTACTTTGTAGAGAGCTACAAAGAGGGACTTACGCCTAACCCTTGTGTTATGTGTAACCGTACCATCAAGTTTGGTAAGATGGTAGAGTTTGCCGATGAAGTAGGTGCTGAGTTTGTGGCTACAGGACACTACATTAAGTGTGATGGCGAGTTCATTTATGCAGCAGAAGATGCAAACAAAGACCAGAGTTATTTCCTATGTGAAGTGAAAAAAGAAGTTTTACCTAGACTCATCTTTCCTTTGGGTACATGGGTAAAACCAGATGTAAAGGCGTATGCTGCCAACATCGAAGTACTCAAAGACTTTGCCACACAGGCAGAGAGTTCGGAAATCTGTTTTGTTGAAAACACGTACGATGAAGTACTAGCTAAACATATGGACATCAACATACCTGGTGAAACAGTAGACACGGAAGGTAATGTTGTCGGTACACACAAAGGCTACATGCACTACACCATAGGAAAACGTAGAGGGTTCACCGTAGATGGTGCACATGACCCACACTTTGTACTTAAAATCAAACCTGAGAGCAATCAGATAGTCGTAGGTACCAAAGAAAAACTTGAAGAGAATGCATTTGAAGTAAAACACATCAACCTCTTTAAAGAACTCACTGAGTTTGAGTGTATGGTGAAAGTACGCTACAGAACTACCGCGGTACCTTGTCACGTAGTCATTAAAGATGGTAGAGCAAATGTAACGCTTCATGAACCAGTATTTGGACTCGCTAAAGGGCAGGTGGCTGCTTTTTATGAAGAAGACAAATTACTCGGTGGTGGTATTATCTGTTGAGTAAGCTTCCTTTAGTATGACCTACAAAGACAAAATTACCAAAGCCAAAGCGAGACTGATGCTTGAGCATCCTTACTTTGGTACGATAGCATCTTCTCTTCCTCTAGAAAAAAATAATGACATATTGACCTTTACCTCTGATGGTGAAAAGATGCGCTATAACTCTGAGTACCTCGATAGACTGAGCCTTGAAGAGGTTGAGTTTGTGATGGCAAACGGGGCGATGCATACCGTACTTAAGCATCATGAACGTGTGAATGGACGCACCAAATGGCTCTGGCAGACTGCGACTGACTATGTGGTCAATGCTATGTTGGTTAAAAATGGTATGCATCTGCCTGAGTATGCTTACTTTGAAGAGAAGTTTGACGGAATGTATGTAGAAGAAGTCTATGAGATGCTCCGTGCAGAGATGAGAGATAACTCTGATCATAGTATGGAGCAAGAGACAGAGCAGATAACAGACTCCGATGAAACCGATGCCCCAAATCTGCACATGCAAAAAGAACATATGCCAGATGTCAATACAGAGGAAACGCAAGAAGAAAATGCGGATGACCAAGAGGAAGAGGCTTCTACCTCTGAACCTGAAACCTTAAGCGAAGAGATAAAAGAACATCTTGAACAGATATTTCAAAAGCATAAACGTCAGGGGAAGTTACCTAAAGATTTACAGTTTGTCGTACCTGAGTATTTTTCCCATAAAGTGGATTGGCGTGAGTTTTTGTATGGCTACATTGCCACACATGCCAAAACTTCGTACACATTTACACCTCCGAATATGAAGTTTCTTTACCGAGGTATCTATCTACCCAGTATGAGTTCTGACTTGTTACGCATTATCGTAGCTGTCGATACTTCTGGTTCAGTAGATGAAGCCTTACTTTCTACCTTTTTAGGAGAAGTAAGCTCCATGATGCAGCAGTACCCCAACTACGAGATAGACCTTATCACAGCAGATGCCAAAGTGCAATCAGTCCATACCTTTTTACCTGGTGAACCTTTGGTGTATGAACTAGGTGGGGGAGGGGGTACAGATTTTCGTCCTGTCTTTGAGTATATAGATAGACATATAGACTACCCGACACTGCTTATCTATTTTACCGATGGAGAGGGTGCATATCCGAAAGAGGAAGTCTCTTATGATGTACTTTGGGTAATGCCAGAAGCAAAAGAAGTGCCTTTTGGCGAAGTTGTTGAGATTGATTTATAGATTTTGGCTATAATAACCTAACTTTAACATATATATAGGAAATTTAATGGAAACATTTGACAAGCAAAATAGTGGTTCATGTACTTCGCACTCTATAGCGATACTCCTTCTTCCCGCTTTATTTTTATTGGGATTGGTCATGGCATATATTGGGGTATTCTCTCTTCATGTTGAGGTGCATACTTTAGGTATTGTGGCATTTATCTTTGTGGTGTTTGCTTTTTTTGTGAAACACAACGCCAACTATGCTGTTTGCCATATGAGAAGTTCTTTTTTCCGTATGGAAGAAGACTTACAAGCAGCACTACGTGCCAATGCACTCACTATCATGGGAAAAACAAAGTCTACATTAAATGTTAAAGATTTTATCGCTGAGTATTATCAAGATATCCGTAACGACAACTTTGCACGTGTTGCGACATCAGTATTCCCTATGATGGGTATTTTGGGTACATTTATCGCTATTGCACTCTCTATGCCTGACTTTACGGTGAAAGATTTAGGTTCACTTGACCGTGAGATATCGGTACTTCTTTCTGGTATCGGTACGGCGTTTTATGCTTCTATTTATGGTATCTTACTTTCACTTGTATGGACATACTTTGAAAAAAGAGGTGTGGCAAAGGTAGATAAGCAGATTTATGACCTTGAAAAACTTTATGGTAAACGTGTATGGAAAAAGTCTGAACTGATTAAGCATGAGCACATGCAGTCAGAACTCAAAGACCAAAAGATAGTGCAAACGCTTAAAGAAACGTTCAACATGGACTTCATTAAAGAGCTTAATGACCAGTATCTTAAAAACTTTACTACGATTATCAATGACACAACAAACAGCTTCACTAAACTTACTGTGCATATGCAAGAAGCCTCTTCAGAACTTCGAGACACACTTGAAAACCTTCATGGTAGAAAAGAGACAGCCACTGCTGTGAAAACCATGGAAGAGAATATTTCTGGCTTTAACCAAAATGCAAAAAGTTTGCAAAAATCCATGGAACGTTTCGATGGTTCAGTCGATCATACCTTTGTGAAGATAGATGAAGAGTTAGGCCAAGCAGTTGAAAAACTAGCAACCTTTGCACGTATTGTTTCTGAACAAAATCAATTGATTTTGAAAAACATGGCTACATTAAAACAGCAAGAAAAGTAATCTAGATGTTTAGAAAAGAGAATGCAAGCGAAGACAGTAATTTCTGGATATCCTATGCGGACCTTATGGCAGGGTTACTTTTTGTTTTTATATTGTTGATTGGGGCGATTATCTCTAAGTCTATTATCTTGAAGTCTGACTTGCATAACAAAGAAGCAAGGCTTGCAAGTATCTCTAAGAACCTCAAAGACAAAGAGACAAGACTTAACGAGGTACGTGATACTTTGGCAAAAAGTAGAGCCTTAGTAGGAGAAAAAGACTCTTACCTTTCTCAAAACAAAACACTTTTAGAAAAAAAGAGCCAACGTATTACAAAAGACGAACGTTTACTTAAGCTCAAGATAGATGAGATAGCCAAACTCAACAAAATGTTGCTTGACTCTAAAAATAGTGAAGCAAAACTAAGCGATAAAATAGTCATTGTCCAAACGGTACTTTCTAAAACCAAAGAGTCACTTAAAAAAGAGAAAAAGACGCTTAAAGACTATGAAGGGAAAGTATTAGTACTTTCAAATCAGTTGTCTACTGCGAAAGATGCAGTCAAGATTAAAGATGAAAAACTCTTGGCAGTGCTCAATGCTATGGATGAAAAAAAGACCAAATATGATGAACTTCTAGCCAATCTTCAAGCACAAAAAGCAAAGATAAAATCTTTAACAGGTATCAAGCTAAAAGTTGTAGCGGCACTTAAAGAAGCACTGGGAAATAATATCGATATAGACAAAAAGACAGGTTCTTTACGTCTTGCATCGAACATTCTTTTTGGGAGTGGTGAGTCTACTTTGAAGCCAGAAGCGAAAGTAGAGCTAAAAAAGGCATTTGAAGACTACATCGGAACATTGGTACGAAACAAAGAAATCAGACCACATTTAGATAAGATTATTATAGAGGGTCATACAGACAGTGTTGGCTCGTACATTTATAACCTTAATCTTTCACAAAAACGTGCTTTGGCTGTGATGGAGTACCTACTCACACTTGACTTTACGCAAAAATATAACATTAGGCCACTTATGACAGCATCAGGACGTGCGTATCTTGACCATATCGTTAAAAACGGTGTAGAAGACAAAGAAGCTTCAAGACGTATCGAGATTAAGTTTAGACTTAAAAATGAAGATGCTATGAATGAGATAGAAAAGGTACTTGATGCAAAGTGATTTTGAACCGGTACATTTAAAACATGCCAATGATAAATTGGACAAACATGTTTTGTCTGCCAATGTCCATAAAAAAACCAATGATGGCTACAAAAAAGAAGTCTTTAAAGAGTCACTTTGGGAGAAAAT